>DSDE01000188.1 GCA_011049095.1 Fidelibacterota bacterium | reverse complement strand
ATTCAGATGTTTAAAACACAGAGACTCACCGCTTTAGGCACAATGGCCATCCGCTTGCCCAATGAAATCACAAATCCCCTGACAACTGCCCAGCTCAGCCTGATGAATATTCGCCGGAAAATAGCAAAAAATAATGGTATCATCCCACTTGAACAGCTTCAAAAGAATCTCTCAGTCATTGAAGAGCGTCTCAGCGAAGTTGCCAGCGGAATAAAGGTGCTGCAGGAATTTAGCACTAAAGCCGGCTTTCTCAAGGTGAGAAAAACCTGGCAGGAGATTATTGATGAAGGATTGCTTTTTCTCAGCGATGAAATTTTAAGAAAAAAAATCACCATCCATCGATACAAAGATAAGGAAAATCAGCTCCCACAGGTGATAGTAGAACCCAATGAAATGAGCGAAGTGCTTATTAATCTTATTATTATCGCTGTGGGTCCTTTGCGGAATTTTCATAGCAATTTGTATATTGAAAGCGATTTTAGAGCTGATGATGAAATGATTGTTACAAGGTTTCGCTCACTCAATAATCCATATGGACCCCTTTTCGCCCAGACAATTTTTCGCCCCGATGAAGACAGCGAAATTGTGACGCCACAACAGTTTATGTTCAATGTTGCCAAAGAGATTATCCACAATAATTATCAGGGAACTATAAAAAGCAAACTTCATAAAGACGGCATGGAAATCATATTGACAATGCCCACAGGAGGAAACAGTGTTTAAAGGCGATGTGCTAATAATTGATGATAGTCTCTCATTTTGTGAGAGTGTGCAGGATATGATTCAGGATGAGGAAGCCTGGCATGTGGAATTTGTAACAAATGGAGAAAGCGGCCTGAAAAAACTTTCTGAAGAAGAGTGGCGGGTGGTGCTGCTGGACCTGAAAATGCCGGGAATGAGCGGTCTGGATGTTCTTTCTACACTTAATGAACAAAACCGCATTGGCCGTAATTATATCATCGTTCTCACAGGGGAGATTACCATTGAAAATGCCGTGGATTCGCTGCAGTTTGGCGCCAGAGATTTTATCCAAAAACCGGCTGTAGTTGAATTTCCTGAGATTTTTATGGAGCGAATTAAAAAAGGTTTTTGTTGGCAGGAAGAACGGCTCATTAATGATAAACTGCGACACGAGAAGCAGAAAGCCATAGAAGAGTCACAACTCATCGTGAAAAGTGTCGGTCATGATATGAGCGGCAGCTATTATGGGTCGCTGATGCTCAGATTGCAAACACTGCGAAAGAAACTACAACAGACAGGGCAGATTTTAGACCAGAATATTATCCAGCAGTTATTTGATCCTTCAAGGCAAAATTCTCCCGAAACTTTTGAAGAAGATATTCGCAGGGTGCAGGCCCTGATTATAAACGCCGTTGAACGCAGCGATGGCATCATTGAGCTGATGAAATTTTTTCGAGAACTGGGCGAAAAGCTCAAACATCTTGGCAATGCCATCAGTATAGACCGAAGCCATGACCAGCAGATTGAGCTCAGCGCCATACTTCGCTCTGCATTGCATGTTTTTGCCGATTCTAAAATACATGAAAATCCACAAGTGAGAATCGAGGAGAATTATGCTGCCGATCCCCTTTGGATTATGGCCAGTGAAGAAGACCTCATCCGCGTTTTTCTCAACCTTTTAGAAAATGCCTATAAAGCGATGGATGGTGAAGGTGTACTGACACTGCGTACATTCGTTCAAAATGGGGAAGCCATCGCAGAAGTTTCCGATACCGGCTGCGGCATACCGGAAGATAAAATCGATAAAATCTGGCGACCCGATTTCACCAGTTGGAAAAACACCACAGGAACAGGGCTTGGGCTGCTGATCTGCCGCAAAGCTGTGGAAAATTCCGATGGAAAAATCACTGTTGCGAGCAAAGAGGGGCAAGGCACAACATTTATCCTGACTTTTAAGCGGATTTAACTTGATTCTTATGAAAATGCCAACTAATATCTATACTATGAAAACGGGAAGGAGTACCCAATATGGATAAGCTGATTTTGATTGTTGATGACAAAAAACTTTTGCGGGATACCCTGATTGACTATCTGGGAACCGAAAACTATTCATTTATTGAAGCGGAGGATGGTGAAAAAGCGCTGGATATCTACCGCAACCAAAAAGTATCCCTTGTGCTGCTGGATGAAAAACTACCTGGAATTGACGGCGCGAAAGCGCTTCAGCTAATGAAAAAAATTAATCCTGAAATTCCTGTTATTGGCTTAACAGGTGAGCTGACCATCGAGATTCGCGAGCAATTTCTCAGAGCTGGCGCCTTTGATGTCCAAGCAAAATCCGCCATTTATGAAAAATTAATTCCCGCCATCGAGAAAGCGTTTATAGGTGAAAAAGCGACGCTGCTTAGTTCAGAGCTGCTGGACTATGATCAAATGGCAGAGGACTTGAAAAATGACGGCCGTTGGGAAGAATCAGCTCTATACCTGAGAGAAGCTGGCATCGAACAAAAGACTATGGGAAACAGTAAAGCCGCCGCAGACTATTTTGAAGAAGCCATCGTTCGCTATAAAAGGGCAGGACGCACCACAAAAGCAAGAGAAGTCGAATCTCTGCTGGATGATATGGCCGACTAAAGCATTTACGGCACATAAGATACTGTTTAAAAATAATTTGTTTTCGATATGATTTTCTCCTATATTTATCGGCTTTTTCATAACTGGGAAGAAAACGAAGGATATGCTCGAACAATTGCGTGATAACCTCGACGGCATCTTTAAGTCGCTGCGGGGACAAGGAAAAATAACTGACAAGCACATTGCTGATGCAATGCGTGACATACGTCGCTCATTGCTGGAGGCCGATGTAAATTATACTGTAGCCAAAGATTTTATCGCCTCAATCCGCGAAAAAGCCTTAGGTGCGCAGGTTATTCGCAGTATCACGCCCGGGCAACAAATCATTAAAATCATCCATGAACAGATGATTGAGCTCCTTGGAGAAGGCAATGCTGCCATCGACTTTGGCGGCTTGCCACCGGTAATTATTATGGTTGCCGGTCTGCAGGGCTCAGGAAAAACCACATTTGTGGCAAAGCTGGCACAATATCTAAAGAATCAAGGCAAAAGACCAATGATGGTGGCTGCTGACATCTACCGGCCTGCTGCTATTGACCAGCTAATTGCCCTGGGTAAACAGATCGCCTTGCCTGTTTACTCTGAGAACAGCAATAATGCAGTTGCAATTTGCAGAAATGGATTGAAAAGCGCCCGTGAATCTCAGGCTAATGTGCTTATCCTTGATACTGCCGGCCGCCTTCATATTGATGAAAATATGATGAATGAGCTCAAACAGATTAAGAGTGAGATCAAGCCAAGAGAAATTCTATTTGTAGCGGATGGTATGACCGGGCAGGATGCTGTCAATGCTGCCGGTGCATTTGAAAATGAGCTTCAGCTCACAGGAATTGTCTTAACAAAAATGGATGGTGACACCAGAGGCGGCGCAGCTCTTAGTATCAGGGCTGTCACCGGAAAGCCTATTAAATTTATTGGCACCGGTGAAAAAATGTCTGACTTGGAGCCATTTTTTCCAGATCGTTTTGCCAGTCGGATACTCGGAAAGGGAGATGTTGTTTCCCTGGTAGAGAAAGCACAAGCTCTGATTGATGAAGAGGAAGCGGAAAAGCTTGAGAAAAAGCTCAGAAAAAGTGGCTTCTCACTGAGCGATTTTCAAAAACAGCTACGTATGATAAAAAAAATGGGTCCTCTCTCATCTTTGATGGATATGATTCCCGGAGCAGGTGCTATGAAAAATCTGCATGTTGATGAAAAGCAATTTGTGCGCACAGAAGCAATTCTTAATTCTATGACTATCCTAGAAAAAGAGAAACCCCAGCTCATTAATGCCAGTCGCCGGCGCAGAATAGCGAAAGGCAGCGGCACGAGCGTCGCAGACGTAAACCGCTTGTTGAATCAATTTGAACAGATGCGGAAAATGTTGAAAAAAATGAATAAAATAAAAAATCCGCGGCAGATGCTGGCACAGATGTCGCGCAGCAAAATGTAAAAGGAGGAAAAAACATTGGCAACAAGAATACGCTTGACTCGCATGGGACGCCGCAACCGCCCCTACTTCAGAATGGTCATCGCCGATTCCAGAGCCCGACGTGATGGTAAGTATATTGAATGGGTCGGCACCTATGATCCTATGAAAAGTAAAACAGATAGAGTCACACTAAAAGAAGACAGAATTATAGAGTGGCTCAAAAATGGCGCTGAGCCAAGCGAAACTGTAAAGAATATTCTCAGTGATGCTGGACTTATGCTGAAATTTCATCTGGACAACCCACATATCAGTGATGAACAGAGAAATATGCAGATGCAAAAATACGAATTGAGTAAAAATACGGCATCACCAGCCACTAAAAATTCACCGCGCTTTGAAAAAGTTGAATCGGAACCGGCTCAAAATGATCCGGAGCTTGCCGAGTCAGGCGCAGTGTCAGAACAAGACGAGTAAAACAAAACGGAAGTGAGGGACACAATGACACAGGAAATGCATCCAAACCACAAATCGTTGCAGGATTTTGTCGAATTTATTGCCAGACATCTGGTTGATAACCCTGAAGACGTCAAAGTAGAGCAGATTGACAGCGAAAACAATGTGATCTATGAGCTGCACGTCAATCAAGCGGATTTGGGTAAAGTGATTGGTAAAAGCGGACGCACAGCTCAGGCGCTGCGCACCCTCGTTACTGCTGTCAGCGCCAAATCGGGACATCGTCGGGCTACGCTCGATATTATAGACAAATAATATTCCCGATTCTAAGATGTCTTTCAAGGTCATTGGCCATATCGTAAAAGCTCATGGCCTGAAAGGCGAGGTTCAGGTGCATCTCGATGTGCCTGATACTGGTTTTTTCTGCTCTTTGAAAAAGGTATTTGCTGGGATAGGTGCTGCACCCGATGAAGTTTTTGAGATCAAATATGCTCATATCCAAAATAACAAAGTGATTGCTGCATTCTCGAAGCTTAAGAATCGCGATGACGGTGAGAAAAGGAAAGGCTTAAAGCTATTCGTCACTGAGGAAGAATGGAATGAGCTTCAGAAAAGGCAGCCAGAAGCCCCTGACGTGAAGGGCTGGCAGGTGATTGATGCTGATTCAAAAAGGTGGATTGCCACAGCAATCCAGCTCCTGGAGGATAACAGATTTGCCAGTCCCCTGCTGGAGCTTGAGCATAATGGACATCTTTCTTTGATTCCATGGGTAGATGAGTTTATTCTGGAGGTCAACGAAGCTGACCGGCAAATCAGGGTGAAGCTGCAGGAAGGTCTGCTGAGTGAAGATTGATGTTCTGACTATTTTCCCGGAGATGCTCGAACCAGTGGTTCAGAGCAGCATCAGCCGCATCGCTCAGGAAAAGGAGCTCGTAGATATCAGCGTTCATAATATCAGAAGGTTTAGCGATGCTAAACATGGTAAAACAGACGATTATCCCTTTGGCGGTGGTGCAGGAATGGTAATGACACCCCAGCCGCTATGGGATGCATTGAGCGTGATCTTTCCTGATGATGTAAGTCGAAAGAGGGCAAGAATTGTCTTTCCAACGCCAGATGGCCAGCATTTTAAACAAAAGACCGCCGAGCTGCTGGCAAAGGAGGAGCATTTGGTCTTTATTTGCGGGCATTATAAAGGCATTGATCAGCGGATTAGAGACTATTGGATTGACCAGGAGATTAGCATCGGTGAGTATGTCCTGACAAGCGGAGAAATCGCGGCACTGGTTATTATTGATGCAGTTGTCCGTTTGATACCAGGTGTTTTAGGAAACAGCGAATCAGCAGAAGGCGACAGCTACTCATATCCACTTCTCGATTGTCCATGGTACACGCGCCCCGATACATTCCATAGTCTGTCAGTTCCAGAAGTGCTGCTCAGTGGACATCACAAGCACATTTTACAATGGCGCATCGAGAAAAGGCGGGAGAAGACGAAAATAAATAATCCCAGGCTTTATCAGCGTTATCTGCAGCAGACAGCCTTAGAAGATTTGATAATAAAAGGAGAAAAATAAAATGCATGCATTAAGTGAACTTGAAAAAAATATGATGAAAACAGATTTGCCTGAATTTAAGCCAGGTGACACCTTGTCTATTGAAGTAAGGGTTCGAGAAGGCGAAAAGGAAAGGATACAGATTTTTAAAGGTATCTGTATCGGACGTAAAGGCAGTGGCATCAATGAGACTTTTACTGTGCGTAAAATTTCCAATGGCGTAGGCGTGGAAAGAATATTCCCTGTCCATTCACCCCATATCGCCAATATTAAGCGTGAAACCATTGGCAAGGTTCGCAGGGCAAAACTTTATTATTTGCGCGCATTAAAGGGCAAAAAAGCGACCAAAGTCAAGGAAGTACGCTTCTAATAGTGTTCGGCCGACTCTATGGCTGATCATATCTGGCGAAAAATTCCCTCAGTAAATATTCTTAAGGAAAAGCTCCTTGAGATTTTTCCTAATATTATTCCTGAATTTGCTGTTTGGTTTATTCAGGAATTTTTATTTGATTTGAAAAAGGGTAAAAACCTTTCCATAAAGCCGGATTTTTCAGAAACTGATTTGGTAAGAGCCCTCGCTGATGCTTTCAGGAAAATAATCCACGGAACACTGGAGCCTGTTATTAATGGTACCGGCATTGTCCTTCATACGGGTTTAGGACGAGCGCCCTTAGATGAATACCTGCTCAATTCCGCAGTAAACATTCTTAAAGGATATTTACTGCTTGAGTTTGATATCAATAGTGGAGCTCGTGGTGAGCGCAATTTTCATAACGGTCACTTGCTGAGATTTTTAACAGGCGCTGAGGACCATGCTGTAGTAAATAATAATGCAGCGGCTGTATTGCTGAGCCTCTGTGCATTGGGAGGCGATGCTTCTGAGACGATTGTCAGCAGAGGGCAGTTGGTAGAGATTGGCGGCGCCTTTCGTATTCCAGATGTTATGAAACAGTCTGGAACAATTATGGTTGAAGTGGGAACAACAAATAGAACACACTTGCGTGATTATCGTTTAGCAATATCACCTCGAACAAGGATAATATTTGCAGCTCACAGTTCAAATTATTGTATTCAGGGTTTTACAGCTCAGCCAAGCCTTAGAGAATTGGCGGATTTGGCGCATCAGCATGGCTTATTATTGATTTATGATTTGGGAAGCGGGATGTTAAAAGACCTGTCAGCTCAGAATATTAACGGAGAGCATAGGGTCAGAGAGGTGATGGAAGCTGGCGTGGATATATGCACTTTCAGCGGAGATAAATTGCTTGGCGGACCTCAGGCTGGAATTATTGCCGGTAAGCGTATTGCCATGAAAAAGATTCTTGCGCATCCCTTAATGCGGGCTGTGCGATGCGATAAAGTGATCTTCACATTACTGCAGGAGACACTGATTCAATATGTTAAAAACGGCGCGCCGATGATACTGACTCACAGGCTCCTTGAACAGAGTACAGAAACGCTCAAATCGCGGGGTGAGGCAATTCTTTCAGCTATTCCAACTGAATTTAGAGAAAACTTAGATTTGCTTGAAAGATTTGTTGAGGCTGGCAGCGGTTCAGCTCCATTACAACAGATTCCATCTATGGCAATTCGTTTTTCCGGACACGATGCTAAAACAATCGCTGATCGGTTCAGAAAAGATGTGCAGCCACCTGTAATCGGCTATATTCATAAGGATACTTATTACATTGATTTAAGGGCGATATTACCAAATCAGATACAGGTTCTTGCGGCTCACATCACAAAAATTCTAAAAGGATATCTGAATGATGACTCAAATTATTCGTTGTAATTGGGCAGAGAGTCACTCATTGCTGCAGAAATATCACGACACAGAGTGGGGAGTGCCGTTGTGGGATGATCAAAAGCTTTTTGAATTTTTGATTTTGGATGGCTTTCAAGCGGGGCTCTCCTGGCTGACTATTCTAAAAAAACGCCCCTCTTTTCAGTTAGCCTTCGACCAATTTGACCCCGAAATAATTGCCCGCTATGATGAAGCAAAGAAGCTTTCGCTAATGCAAAATCCGGGTATTATTCGGAATCGGCTTAAAATTGAAGCTGCAGTGACGAACGCTCAGGCATATCTGAGGCTTTCAGAAAAAATCTCATTCAGCAAATTTTTATGGCAGTTTACCGGCGGAGAGACCAAAATCAACTGTTGGGGAAAGATGCAGGACATACCAGGAAAGACATCAGAATCAGACGCAATGAGTAAAGCGCTGATTGAGAGGGGTTTTAAATTTACAGGAACAACAATCTGCTACGCATTTATGCAAGCGGCAGGGATGGTGAATGATCACATATTTTCCTGTTTTCGCTATTCTCAGGTTCAGGAATAATTTCTCCATTGTTATCTTCATAATTATCCCCTATTTTTAAGGGAAAGGGAGGTTTCAATATGAAACGAAAAATTTACATCGCTGGGTTGATACTGACACTGACGACTTTCGCTCAAGGCCAAATTCATTCTATGGCTGATGTGAATAGATATGGCGGACTGGAAGCCCGCATTTCTGATATTGGCGGAGGCTTTGGCGCTTTTTATCAGTTTGCACCTTTAACAAACCTTCAGCTTTTAATAAATCTGCACTGGCTCAGCATCACTGCTGGTGAAGTAACTCTATATGATAATTATGGTTATCCCCATAAGGTCAATGAGGTAAGCCTAGATTTTCTTAAAAGTGGGCTCGGCCTGAAATATCATCTTTTCCGTGGTGAATTAGCCAATGCTTTTTCACCTTTTCTAATGGTGCAGGCAGGCGCTGTTTTAGCTATGGATACACCGGAATATAGCTCTTTTAAAAATAAAATAAAAAATATTACAAGCTATGGCGGCTATAGCGGCGGTATTTATGGCGGCATTGATTTTAAAGCCGGTGGCGGCTATGGATTTTCGGTGGCTGCTGGATATGAAATTAATGCTTTCTATCAAACTATTGACGGTCGATCAATGTGGGATGGTCTTTCACTGGTCTTGCAATATGGGAGAATCCGATAGGAGAATATGGCTGGCGAACACTACTTCTATTTTCCATATTTAGCTCAGGGTCTGGCTGAAGCCTTTTTGACAGGAGAAGAGCATCATCATTTAGCGAAAGTTCTTCGCCTGAGGCAGGGGCAAAAGATAATGCTGCTGGACGGAAAAGGTTTGGCTGCCGAGGCACATATTGTTCGGATTACAGCTCAGAAAACTTTACTGAAAACAGGCAATATTTATTCAAATTATAATGAACTTAAAAGAAAAATTGTATTGGGAATCGGCTTAATTCGATCAAGCCACTTAGAATGGCTCGTGGAAAAGGCTGTGGAGTTGGGTGTCAGTGAAATACGATTGCTCCACACGCAAAATGTGAGCCGACAAAAATTTAATCTTCCGCGTCTTGAGAAAATTTCATTGGCAGCTATGAAACAGTGTGGACGCAGCCGACTTCCAGAGCTTTTTTCGCCTGAGCCACTTAGCTCCTTTATTGAGTATACTAAATATATCTCGAGCCGGTTTATTTTTGACAAGCAAAATCAATCTTCGTCTTTTGCTGATGTGCTGCCCTCAATAAATACAGTGGAGATAGCGCTTCTGATTGGCCCTGAAGGCGGCTTTTCCCTTGAAGAGCTTAAGCTGTGCCAAAACAATTTATTTCAGACGGTTATGCTTGGACAACGCCGGCTGCGAACTGAAACAGCGGCAATAATGGCAATTGCCCTTACTGCCGCCAATAGTAAAGAGGAGTCATTATGAACAGTGAATGTATTTTTTGCCGGATAATCAGCAGGGATATACCGGCAGATTTGATTTTTGAGACCGATTCGATTATTGCGTTTCGCGATATCAATCCAAAAGCGCCTCAGCATATCCTCATTGTTCCCAAAAAACACATTGACAGAATTGAAAACCTAGATGAAAATGACCATTGCCTAATGGGGGAGCTGGTTTATGGCGCTAAATTAGTCGCGGAAAAATTGCGGCTTGATGATGGGTATCGCCTCATAGTAAATAATGGCGCTGATGCCGGGCAGGAAGTAGAGCATATACATCTGCATCTGCTTGGTGGAAGAAAAATGACTTGGCCACCAGGCTAAATCCATCATTCATACTGCTATCTGTGATGAAGGGAATTGATGTACATTTCTGAGCTGGATATTTTTGGTTTTAAATCTTTTGCAAACCGCACCCGACTTAAATTTAGTCAGGGGCTTACCTGTGTTGTCGGACCCAATGGCTGCGGTAAAACCAATGTGGTAGATGCCCTCCGCTGGGTTATGGGTGAACAAAAAGGTTCCGTTTTGCGATCAGACCGAATGACAGATCTGATTTTTGGTGGTTCAAAATACAAAAAGCCGCTGAACTATGCCGAAGTGAGTCTAAATATCCACAACAATCGCCAGGTCTTATCTTTAGCCTATGAGAATGTCGTCATTTCCCGCCGGCTATACCGTGATGGCACCAGTGAATATTTTCTAAACCAGACACCGGTTCGCCTAAAAGATATTCATGATTTATTCCTTGATACCGGTATGAGCTCCAATGCCTATTCTGTCATCGAGCTGAAAATGGTGGAAGATATACTGAATGAAAACCGCGAGAGCAGAAAATATCTTTTCGAAGAAGCAGCCGGAATCAATAAATATAAAAGCCAGCGCAAATCAACCCACCGGAAGCTGGATGCCACCCAGGAAGACCTCACTCGCCTTGAAGATATTATTTATGAAGTCGAAAAAAAAGTAGGCGCATTAAAAAGACAGCTTAATAAATATGAACGATATCAGGAATATGTCGAAGAGCTGCGGGATCTGGAAATAGCATTTGCCCAGCGTGAATGGCAAAAACTGCAGGATCAGCTCATTCCGTTGGAAGAGCAGCTTAGCAATAGTCATACAAGCCAAAGTGAAACGGGTCAGCAGCTAAGTATCGAAGAAGCAATGTTGGCCCGTTATAAGGCAGACCGCGATGCCCTGGAAAAAAAATACCAGAATTATAGTCAGCAAATTGAGGGACTGAACCAAAAGATCGGGCAAAATCACGAACAGCTTATCCTTTGGAAAGAGAAATCTTCAGCCGCCATTCGAGCCAATGAACATCTTGCCCAGGAGAAACAAGAGGCTGCTAATCGCCGGATTGCCAATCTTCAGCGAAAGCAGGAGCTGGAAAATGAGCTGATTCAAAATAATCCGGAATTTGAAAAACTTAAGCTGAAACAAAATGAGCTGCAAGAACGGGTTGCTCAAGCCGAAAACGCTTATCGCCAGCAATATCTGCATTTAGAATTATTGCGTAAAGAAGCAATTTCTGCACATCAAAAGGTGAGAGACCAAGAACAGCGGCATATGCACTTAGGTGAGCTGGTGCAGCAAAAATCCATTGAAAAAGAGGCGACAGAATCAAAGCTTTTGGATGCCCGTCTTCGTCTCGAAAATCACAAATCTGCTATAGGTGAGAGCATATCTGATTTGAAAAGCTTGCAGGAAAAAATCTCCGCTTCAGAAACTTATGAAAAGACAACGGCAGAAAAACTAAATAGCCAGGTAAAATTAATTTCTGCACAGCGTGAAAGACTTTCTCTGCTAAAAAGCCGCCTGGATTCTTTAATGCGGGAAAAAACTTTTTATGAAAACATTATTGAATCAATGGAAGGATTCAACCCCGGCGTTCGATACACTATAAAAAATCTGCGCCATCAGGGTATTGCCGGCACAGTAGCTGATCTGATACAGGTTGATGAAAATTATGCCAAAGCAATTGAGATGGCATTGGGAAACACTGCTCGCTTTTTGGTGAGCTATACTAAAAATGACGCCCTTGATCTCATTGAAATTCTTAAGGAACGTCAAAAGGGAAGGGTGACAATCATTCCACTGGATATCATAAGAGACCGCCTAAGAGAACCCCTTCGATTTGACTACAATAGGGCTGAACTCATCGGACCAGCCACCGATTTTGTGAAATCTGCCCCCGAATATAAGGCGCTTATTGATTATTTCCTTGGCGATCTGCTAATCGTGAATGATTTAAGAGCTATACCTGATGATATTCTGCGCCGGAGCCGCCACCGTTTTGTGACACCAGACGGTGATATCTTCGAACAAAAAGGACTCATCAAGGGTGGACGAAACGCAGGGAACGAACAGCATATCCTCGGACGCAAGGAGAAGCTCTCTGCCATCAAGAATGATCTAAACACAATTCAGAATCAAATTGTTAGCCTCCAGAAAAAATCCGACAAGCTGATAAAAGACAAAGAGAAACTTGATATTGAGCATCAAGAGTCGCTGCGCAAGCTGAATTCACAAAAAAAACTGCTCCAGGAAAAAGAGAAACAACGTGATACCTTAGAATATGCTATTCGTCACTCCCAGCAGCAATGTGACGAACTCAGTAAGCTTATAAGCCGGCTGCAATCAGACCTTGACCTGACAGCAGCCAATCTGGAAAAAACAGCCTCAGAAATCGAGCAAGCCACTGAAAATGCGCACACAATCCAGAAAAAAATGATCGATTTTCAAAGCAAACACCAGGATTGCATTGCCCTGAAAGACCAGCTCAATAAGGAGCTTCAAGAGCTGAAAATTGAGCGCATCAGTAGGGAACGAGAAAAGGAAACGGCCCAAATCCGCTATCAAAATACAGTAGATACTATTGCCGACCTGGATATGAGAATCCAAAGAGCTGCTGAAGAGACAAAAGAAAACCAGCAACTGATTGAGAAGGCGCAGAAACTTTTAGAAAATCTGGAGCACGAAGGAAGCAAATTAAAAGAGACTCACACAGAGATTTCCCAATTGAGAAGCGATTGCAACAATAAATTGCAAGCAAATAAAATACAGCTTCAAAAAGCAGAAGACTCAATTATCCAGCAACACAAACAGCGAGAAAATGTCTTTCAAATTCTGCGCAATCTGGAGCTGAAAGTCTCAGACATCAGGATGAATCAAAAACAGATTAGAGAAAGCATACTCAATAAATATCGTTTTGATATTAGTCTCCGCTCTCTTTCTGATCCCGAGCTAAACAACGAAGAGCTGGAAGAGACTATTGATAAACTAAAACGCCGGATCGAGCTCATAGGACCTATCAATATGGCTGTCAAAGCTGAATATGAAGAGGATGCCGCGAGACTGATTTTTCTCAAAGAACAGCAGCACGATTTGCTGGAGGCGGAAAAAAGCCTCCTGGAAACCATCGAAACACTGGATACTGAAGCCCGAAAGCAGTTTACTCAGGTATTTGAACAAATTCGCTCCAATTTTCAGAAAACTTATGCCCTCTTTTTTCCTGAGGGAAGCGGAGACCTCAAGCTCATTGGCAATAGCGATCCGCTAGAGGCAGATGTAGAGATTTATGCTCGCCCCAAAACAAAAGAGCTCAAAACAATGAAAGCACTTTCTGGTGGCGAAAAAGCCCTGACGGCTATTGCACTCCTGTTTTCTGTTTACCTGGTTAAGCCTTCTCCCTATTGTATTTTAGATGAAGTGGATGCGCCTCTCGATGACCGCAACGTAGATCGCTTTATCTCTGTACTCAGGCACTTCACCGAGACGACACAATTTATTATTGTCACCCACAATAAGCTGACAATGAAGTCCGCAGATTATCTATATGGTGTTACGATGCAGGAAGAGGGCGTTTCTAAAATTGTAAGTGTGCAGTTTAAAAAAAATGGATATGATTTACTTCATAAAGTGCCCATTTCTTCTTAATATAGCAGCAATATGGAAAGGTTGACCGGTGAAGCATTTTAAAAAAGAGGCATTATTGAAAAGCAGCCAGTATAGGGGAAATAAAACTTGGATACATAGTGGCAAATAATGATAAAATATCCACAAATCTACTTGTGGTGAAACCTTATAAAACGACAGGGAAGCAGGATAATTGAATAATGGAAAAGAAACAGACGATAGGGATTGATCTTGGCGGGACGAAATTTCATGTAGGAATTGTTAGCGAGCAAAATGAGATTATTGGAGAAACCCAGCGCTACTCATCGAGGCACGCAAAATCAGCAGACGAGCTGCTTGATAGTTTGGCCAATGGGGTGCTTGAGACCCTTGATATAAATGGTAAAACACTTTCAGATATTGGCGGTGTGGGAATTGGCAGCCCCGGACCATTGGACCCCTACTCAGGAAAAATTTTAAATACGCTGAATCTTAAAGTCTTTCGTAATTTCCCATTAAAGCGTAAACTGGAAAAAAAGCTGGGTATTTCCGTTTTTGTGGATAATGATGCCAATTGTTTTGCTTTGGGTGAACAGCGCGGTGGTGAAGCCCGAGGGAAAAAGCATGTCATGGCCATAACCTTAGGCACTGGATTTGGTTTTGCCCTTATTATCAATGGAGAAATTCTTCACGGCGCCACAGGCACTGCCACCGAAATTGCCAGAATCCCCTATCTGGATGGTGAATACGAAGACTTTATCAGTGGCAGAGGGTTGGCCAAAATGTATAAAAATCTCAGTGGAAAAACCAAAAAGCCCGAAGATATTGGTGAAGGTGCTCTCCATGGCGACGCCTTCTGCATTGAAACATTTGCCGAGTTTGGCAGTCATTTGGCTATGACACTGGTACCCCTGGTCAGCGCTTTTGATCCCGAAATCCTGGTTGTAGGCGGTAGTATTGCAGCAAATTGGGAATACTTTTCACCAGCATTGGAAGAGACATTGCGGCCATATCTTTTTGAGCCTATTCGTAAAAACCTCATTATTGCTAAAAGTCAGCTAGGTGAATGTGCTACGATTGTTGGCGCTGCCGGTTTGATTCACAGTAAATTTTCTATTTAAACCAATAAGATATGATTCATTCAGCGCCGATTATTTTCGCGGAAAAGCTTTTGAAACGCTATGACGATTTTATCGCCGTCAATGGTATCGATTTCTCAATTAAAGCAGGTGAAATTTACGGATTCCTTGGACCCAATGGCGCCGGCAAAAGCTCCACAATGAAGATGATCTATGGCAGCGCGCCAGTCACTTCGGGAATCTTACGGGTTAGTGGTATGGAATTTCCCAGGGATATGAGAAAAATCAAATCTCTTTTAGGTGTGGTGACTCAGGAAAATAATCTTGACATGGAAATCACAGTCAGGCAAAATATGCAAGTACACGGTTTTCATCATCGCCTGTCCCGATCCGTTGTTAAGCGTAAAACCAATGAGCTGCTGGATTTTGTCCATTTACGGGAGCGGGATAATGACAGTGTGCGTAAGCTCAGCGGCGGTATGAAGCGGAGGCTAATGATTGCCCGCGCTCTGATAAATAATCCCAAAATATTAGTTTTGGATGAGCCAACCACCGGGCTGGACCCGCAGTCGAGACAGATTTTATGGTCGAAGATGCGTCAGCTTCGCAATACTGGCATCACACAGCTTCTCACGACACACTATATGGATGAAGCCGAGCAGCTTTGTGACCGCCTGGCAATTATTGATCAGGGAAAAATCATCGCCGAGGGCAAGCCACAGGAGCTTATCTATAAATCAGTGGGACGAGATGTGCTGAGCATTTCTCAAGTTGAGGCGGAAACGGGCAGTTTATTAAAATCGATAGAAGCTTATATGCTTTTTTATGAGATTCTGGATGATAAAATTTTAATATACAGCAACCGCAGCAATGAGATTGTGGCACAGATTCAGCAAATAAAGCCGACAGCTCCTATGTTTACACTTCGACGCAGCACACTGGAAGACCTTTTTCTCAAGCTGACAGGGAGGCATTTGCGGGAATGAAGCAGTACCTGCCAATCTTTTCATTGCCGATGGCCCTTACTGTCTGGCACAGGAATTTCATTGTATATGGTAAAACCTGGAAATATAATATTTTGCCAAATTTTTTTGAGCCAATTTTTTATCTTGTGGCTATGGGAATGGGTATTGGCGGCTATATCAGTGAAATGGATGGCGTCAGTTATATTACATTTATTGCACCGGGGTTATTGGCTATTTCAGCCGCCAATGGCGCCACATTTGAAACCACATACAATGCCTTTGTGAAGCTCCATTTTGATCATCTTTATGATGGTGTGATTACGACTCAAGTAAATGCCGAAGATATCGCTGCCGGAGAAATACTCTGGGGGACGACCCGCTCATTAATTTATGGGCTGGCTTTTTGGGTAATTCTGCTTATTTTTCAGATTATGAGTCCATTATCTGCGCTATTGATTATTCCAATCATCATAGTTACCGGTATGCTTTTTAGCGTCATAGGTCTCACTTTTACGGCTTTTATCAATTCCATAGACCTTTACAGCTATTACTACACAATGTTTCTTACACCGCTTTTTTTACTGTCCAATATATTTTTCCCAATTGCAGATATGCCAGCCTATCTGCAAAAACTGGCTTGGTTTACACCCCTTGTCCATGTCGTAAATCTTATGAGAGGGGTTGCCCTGGGTATTTATTCTGCTGATTTATGGCAAGATTTAGTTTGGATTGCTGTTGTTATTATTATGCTTGGGTGGGTCGCTATCGTCAGATTTCGCTATCGGCTTTATCACTAAGGTGGCTTTGTATGAAGAAAAGATTATTTCTATTTGATATCGATGGGACACTTATTTTTGCTGGCGGCTGTCCCCGAATTTATTTCAGCAGAATATTTATGGAATTATTTCAGCAGGACTTGCGCTTTATAGCAAAAGATTTTTTAGGTCGTACAGACAGTTTTATAATACGGCAAGCGCTTAAAAAGCTGGGATACAGCAACCGTCCCGACCTGGAAGCTCTTATAGTGCGCCGCTTTATTGCTCTCATGAATGACGAATTTATTCATTGTCCTGATAGTACCCTTGTGCCTGGCGTTAGGGAATTTTTAGAATGGTGCAATACGCAGGAAGACCTCTATTTAGGACTTATAACCGGTAACCTTCGTCCAAGTGCTTACATAAAGCTTGAGAAATTTGGTCTTGATGCATATTTTGAGAGTGGTGGATTTGGTGATGACAGCATTGAGAGGAATGAGCTGAGCCGGCTGGCGGTACAGCGAGCTGAAAAACTCTATGATGCTGTCTTTTTCCCTGAAGATGTCTATGTTTTTGGTGATACACCCCACGATGTAGCTTGTGCCCATGCCTGGAATTATCAATGTGTTGGGGTGGCTTCCACCGAATCCAGAGTTCGACCGCTCTTAGAGTCTCAACCCCAGTGGATCATTCGCGATTATAATGATTCAGGACTAATTGATTTTCTCAATGGAGCATCTGCTAATTGAAAAGAGATTGTGATGGTTCGATTTGTATATATCTTAGAAAGGAGAATCAATGAGTGAATTCTTAAATTTGAATCCGCAGCTTATTAGTTATGTGATTATTCCGCTGGCTATCGTTTTTGCTCGGATTTGTGATGTGACAGTTGGCACACTGCGGATTATTTTTGTCAGCAGGGGAATGCGTTATATTGCCCCATTTCTTGGATTTGTGGAAGTGTTTGTCTGGCTTATTGCCATTAGTCAGATTATGCAAAATCTTACCAACTGGGTGAACTATTTCGCCTATGCCACCGGTTTTGCTCTGGGTAATTATGTGGGAATGACTATCGAAGAACGGCTGGCTATGGGTGTCGTCGCCATTAGAATCATTACTCAGAAAGACGCCACTAATTTGATTGATGCCATACGAGAGAAAAATTTTGGCATAACAAGCATTTCTGCCACTGGCGCCAGCGGGAATGTCCGGCTTCTCTTTAGCATTGTCAAAAGAAAAGACAAAGAAAAAATCCTGGATTTGGCCAGACATTATAATCCAGGAGCTTTTATATCTATCGAGGATGTGCGGTCGGTGATGGAGGGTATTTTCCCAATAGGGAAAGGACATTCAAAAACTGAAACTATTTTAGACCAGAGCCTGAAACGCAAATAGCTTCGCTGTCTGATGAATTTTGTATGTTTTGACGGCGGCTATTTATAACAAGGAGGGCGTCAGCCTGAATGTGCTGTTTTTTGAATCAGTTTAAAAAGGGACCAGGAAATAAATTGATAGAATTAGAATTACCCACAAATAAGCCAAGCCAAGCTTTTCTTTGGTGAATCACCTTTGTTTTTCCTATATTAAAGCCGCCAACCTGTCATAAGGCTGGGCTATGAGGGAGGAGTTATGGCAAAAATACTTCTGGTGGATGATGAGTATAGCGTTCGGCTAACATTGAGAGAATTTATGCTGGATATGGGCCATAATGTGGACGCTGCTGAATCCGTTAGCGAGGCTTTGGTTTTAGTAGATAAAAAAGAATATGACTTGATAATAACTGATATTTTGCTCCCTAAAATTACAGGTATCCAATTTTTACAGAAACTTCGGAGTCAGGGGCATAATATGGCAGCCATTGTGATGACCGGAGAGCCAACACAGCAGACCCACGATGCCGCCGGGGCTCTTGGTGTCATTGATTACCTTATAAAGCCGGTAAAAAAAGCGGATATTGAAAGCGTTGTTCGGCGGGCGCTGGAATCGGTCTAAATATCGCTCACATCAAATGTACAAGAATATCGACAGGAAAGAATTATGATAGAAATTAAAGAACAAGCTAAACTTCTCCATTCAGCCCGCACAGCGGTTCGACAATGTATGGCGCTGCAAGCTGAGGAAAGCTTGCTAATTATCTGCAATCCGCCAAACTTGGCAATCGCTCAGGCAATTTGGGAAGCGGGAGCTGAACTGACGCGTGATCTGCGTCTTATTGTTTACCCGGTTGCAGAGATGAATGGCGTAGAGCCGCCCAAATGGGTTGCTGATGCGATGATGGAAGCCGATGTAATTATGGCGCCTACTGTAATGAGTATTAGCCATACCCATGCCCGCAGACGCGCCTCAAAAGAGCGAAAATCAAGAATTGCATCCATGCCGGGCATTACTGAAGATATTTTTATTCGGGGGCTGGCAAGCGATTACGATGAGATCGAAACTGTCAGCAGACGCTTGAAAAACTATTTTGATTTAGCTCGCTCAGCAAAAATTAAATCTCCGTCAGGAACAGATTTGCATTTGACGCTGGGAAATCCTGGAGCTGTTTCCATTGGAAAGATGACCAAACCTGGTGACTTTACTAATCTTCCTGATGGTGAAACGGAAACTGCGCCGGTTTCTGCTGACGGTGTTTTAGTTGTTGATCGTTGTGGAGACTATATTGTCGAGCCGACAAGGCTGCTTTTTAAAAATGGCTATCTGATTGATTATCAAAATAATATAAGTGGGCAACGTTTTAAAAAATTGATTGAGCGAGCTATGGAGCTTGATAAAAATGATAATGCCAGTTTTATTGCAGAATTTGCTATTGGCACAAATCCCACAGCCAAAGTCAGCGGAGTTGTTTTGGAAGATGAAAAAGTTTTGGGTACCTGTCATATTGCTGTTGGCGACAATAGATCCTATGTTGGCGGAGAAAATACCAGCACTTTACACATTGATATGATTGTATTCAAACCCACTATTTGGTTTGACGACATTCTAATAATGCAAGATGGAAAACTGAAAGTCTGACATGAAATTCCAATTTATATATGGAATATTACCAGCTTTACTGCTCCTTGCAGCATGCCAGAAAGACCAATATATTGAGTTGGCGGTGAGTTTCAATTCTCAGGCAGAAAGCTCTCAGTTAGATAGCTTGAAGCAGGCGCTGATAAGACAAGATGGAATTTTAACTGTTGCCATTGAGCCTGAGCAGGGTGGTGTGATTATCTGTTATGATAGGTTTCAGACTGCAGATAAGAGAATTCTGCAAATCATCCATGAGGTAGGGATGAAGGAAAACATTTTGGAAAAGAGACCCTGGAAGCAAAGGGATTGATATGTTTAATCCTGAGCCCTGGCGAAAGCTTTTCCCAATTACACAAAATGGTATTTATGTTAATCACGCAGCTACATCGCCCTATTCCCTGCGGGTAAAGGAGGCTCTGGACGCATTTATAGAATATCGCACCAGTGGCGCTATTGATGAATGGGCACCGATGGAAAAGATATTCCAGGAAACCCATTTTGAGCTGGCAAATATATTGCACACAAGTGAGGATCGCCTGACCCTGACCCAGAACACAAGCACAGGATTGGCTATGGCAGCTACGGGGATTAATTGGAAAGCCGGAGACCATGTGCTACTCGTTAAGCGGGAGTTTCCTGCAAATATTCAGCCCTTTCTCAAAGTTCAGGAGAAGGGGGTAATCGTTGATTTTATTGAGCCGGTGGATGGGAAAATTGAGCCGGAAATGTTAAAATCCGCCCTTAGCTCCCAAACTAAAATGTTTTCCATCAGCTATGTTCAATTTATCAATGGATATAGAGCAGATATTCCCAGCATGGGCAGATTATGTCGTGAGCATGGATGCATATTTGTCGTGGACGCCATTCAAGGGCTGGGAGCCTTTGATTTAGATATAAAAGAAAGCGGCGTCCATCTCCTTAGCTGCGGCGGACATAAATGGCTGATGGGTCCTCAGGGGATAGGCTTTCTATGGATTGATGGTGATTTTCAAAAATTATTTAATCCGCCATTTCAGGGCTGGTTGGGTACAGAAAGACCTATGGACCTTTTTAATTATGATCAAGCTAAGAACACAGGGGCCGATCGTTTTTTGCTGGGTACCCGGAGCAGTTTT
Source organism: Fidelibacterota bacterium (assembly GCA_011049095.1). GTDB lineage: Bacteria > Fidelibacterota > Fidelibacteria > Fidelibacterales > DSDE01 > DSDE01. The sequence goes on along the minus strand of DSDE01000188.1, from coordinate 413 downwards.
GGTGCAGTGGGACTTCAGGCAAGCGTGAAACTCCTGAATGAGGTTCTTGCCTTAGGCAGCAGTGATCATATTCTCAAGCTCACTGACTATTTAATCCAAGCCTTAAAAGACCTGGGATTAGCGTGTCATTCACCAAGAGGAGAAGGCATTTCATCAGGAATTGCCTCCTTCAGTCTTGTGAATTCTTCAAAAACTGCCTCTCTTTTTGAATATCTGATTTTTAACAGGGTTCACTGTTCCTTTCGTGAAGGCTGGATACGGTTTGCGCCGCATTTTTATAATACTATCGATGAAATGGAGCAGATTCAGCTTATCACTAAAGACTTTATAATTAATGATGGATTATAAAATGGATAGAATGGATAAATAAATGTACTATTTATACAATATGCTGGTAATAAAATCACATGTAT
>DSDE01000198.1 GCA_011049095.1 Fidelibacterota bacterium | reverse complement strand
GTGTATTAATGACGTGGGTGACGTCTTCCGGTGCATATCCCAGAGATTTCAATCCATTCTGCAGGCCATCCAGCTCTTCTATGGCGTAGATTTTCTTTCCCTTTTCATCCCATTTCCCGCCATTGCCGGTATCGATGAGAATCACTTTACCCTCGCCGGAAATCAGCAGATTTCTCGTGACCATAGCGATGCGGTTGCTTTCATCTGAAGGGTTCTCTTTTTCCCACAGTGGCTTGGGGACCACCCCAAACATCGCCCCGCCATCTAGCCTGAACCGGCTGCTGATAATGGTTTCGATTTTGTAATTGCCTATCTGCATCATAACTCCATTTTTTAATATAGAATTATCTCCGTCGCCTGAAACATCGAGTCCACGTTCACAGCGCTAAAGTGCACTTTCCCAATGAGTTTATTCTCTTCATTGAGAATGCGCACCCGCCAATTTCCAGGCTTGAGCTTGCTTTTTTGTGTAAAACCCCGATAGCCGCCGTCTCTGCCGCCAATCATTTTAAATTCGATGCGGTCCACATCAAGCCAGCTTTGCGATTGCTCATCAAAAATCTGCCAATTGTGAATGATTTTTTCCTCCAGGCCACCGGGAGCAAAAACCGAGGCAAAGCAGACCATCTGATCGCCAGGACGATAGTAGAGTGTGGCATTGTAATTTCGCCAGCTCAAATACCAGGGGTTTGGCGTGTAGCTCAGACGGTATTCATTATTTTCTTTCACAACTGATTTATAAACGCCAATACTTTTCAGGCTGAGAGGCACTGGCGGAATCCAGTTTTGATGATATAAAAGCGCCAGCAGGAGTGAAAGCGTGAGAATAACACCAAGAAAGGGCTTTTTTAGAATAGCGGGGTAAGCGCTCCGGTGAAAAGCCATATTCCCAATGATCCAAAGGAGCAAGGTGAGCATCAGCGCAAATATCAGCGCCAGAACAAAGCTCCAATGGTTGAGTTTTTTCGATACCGTGGGAATAAAAAAGAGGAGAAAGCTAAAGAGGCAGAAAAAATAGAGGACAAAAAGAAGGCCGATTTTCTCGTAGCGTTTTTCTAGAAATTCATTGCCAATCAAAAGAGCGACGATAATCAGTACGAAAAGAAAAGCTTTGGCATCGGCTGCGCTCTGAAAATAATAGATGAGAAAACCGCTCATCATCGCGCCAATCATAAATTGCGCCGCCAGGGGGAAATAGCTGAAATAGCGGGCCAGCCAGGAGCCGATGCCGGGATTTGCCTGCAACCGTATCTGGAGAATCATAATCGCCGAGAGAAGCAGCAGATAGGCAAAAAAGAAAATATTATCAATCAGATTATCTACCCGTACCATGGTCAGGGAATCATAAGTAAAACCGCCAAAAAACATCAGCGGCTGCAATATGCGCTGATTTCTCTTCACGAAATCGAGCCAAAATGCGGCGCTTAAGATACCAGACTCCGTCTCTGGTTTTTTCAACGAAAATTTAGATAAAAAACTGTTCATCGTTTATACGACACGATTTTTGGGGCTTTGACCATTCAGCACGGCCGCAGCGTCTTCGATGACCATTTTTGCCATAGCGTTTCGGGCCCTTTCAGTGGCGCTGCCGATATGGGGTAGGAGCACGAGATTTTCCAGCGCCAGCAGACCGGGATGCACCAGAGGCTCTTTTTCAAAGACATCCAAGCCGGCAGCGGCGATGATTTTCTGCTGCAGCGCAGTGGCCAAATCCGCTTCATTGACGATGGGACCGCGAGCTGTATTAATAAGTATAGCTGAGGATTTCATCATTTTCAGCTCCCGCATCGTAATCAGGCGCTTGTTTTCCGGTGTCAGCGGCACATGCAAACTAATAATATCGGAGTTTTTGAGAATATCCCCAAATTCGCTAAGTTTTGCATTGCAGGCTTTCTCCAGATCAGGGTTTCTGCTGCGGCTATAGAGGATTTCCATACCAAAAGCGTGGCCAATCTGCGCTACTCTCTGGCCGATTCTGCCGCTGCCTATAATGCCCAGCGTTTTCCCGAAAAGCTCTGTGCCAATGAGCAAAGTAGGCTGCCAGCCGATAAATTTCCCGGCTCTGAGAAAGCGCTCAGATTCGGTGAGCCGCCGCGCCGCAGCCAAAATCAGCGCCCAAGTGAGTTCGGCGGTGGCATGGGTCAGTACGCCCGGCGTATTGCAGACGATGATATTTCTTGCCCTTGCCGCTTCCAGGTCAATATTATTGGTGCCCACGGCATAGTTGCAGATCACTTTTAGCTTAGGCGCTGCATCCATTAGGTCTGCATCTATGGCATCACTGAGCATACAGATTAATCCGTCTGCCATTTTGATTTTTTGCAGGAGAATCTCCCGTGGGATGGGATGTGGCTCAGGGAAGATTTCCCTGTCTAACGCTGTTTTCTGAAGCCAAATATCTGCCGCTGCCGGTAACTTTTGGGTTATATATAAAGTTTTCATTCTATACCCATAATAGATAATTGACAATAAAAAAGCAAGCTGTGATTGTTTTGAAAAAGATTCATTTAGAATTTCTGATCCTTCTGGTGAGCCTAAGTGTTGGCGCTGCCAGCCACAGATTGGCGATGATTCTGCCAGTGAGATAAGCGATAGCTGCTCCATATATACCGATCCAGTTGAAATGAATAATTGTCAGATAAAGCGCCGCCACAATACCCAAAACTTCCAGCATCGTTCCCAAGGTGATACTGTTCGTCTTTTGAAAGCGAATCAAAATTGCCCGCTGAAAAGAGATGAGAACAGTAAGGGCCGGGAAAAAAAACATAATCTTTACCGGCACAGCAGCCACAGAAGCCAGGACCTCAGAAAGGCCACTCACCGTGATAAACCAAATTTGACTAAGGGGAGTGAATGCCACCAGAGCGAGCCCGGCAACAGAAAGGACTGCCAGTATCTGAGCAAATTTCCGCAATTGATAATATTGTTTCCCCTCTTCATCCAACAGGGCAATTATCACCTCCTGATAAGAGAGCCCGATGCTGCGAAATATAAAGACCAGGCTGTTTACGACCGGTGCAGCAGCCAGCGATTCCAAAGCCAGCCGGCCCTGCCCCAGAAAAAAGGTCACCATCGGATGGACACCCAGAGTGAGCATACTGGTGAGAGCCAGGGGGTAGTAAAAACGGCTGATTTCACCATAGCTGACTGCTAACTCACCCTGATAGCGGGCTTTCAGTTGACGAATGGCATCACTTGTCATTATGCGTGTGGCAATGCTTTCCGCCACGACACCGATAGATAAGCCGGCAGCTCCGATGAGGGCGCCTTCCAAATCCGTGAAAATTGCCAGAGAAAATGCAGTCAGCGACATAAAAAGAAGGCGCATTACAGTGCCATAAGCAACGCGACGAGTAAAACCGCTGCGAATCAGTACACCCTGATAAAAGCGGCGAAAACCAATAGCCGCTGGCCAGGGCAGCAAAATCCAGGTGGCGAAATAAACACGGGCGTGAATCGCCTCCGGCAGCTTGAGAATGTCAGAAATCAGCACATCAAAAGCTGAGGGAATAAGCAGGACGAACATAATTGCCGTGATTGCACCATTTAAAAATAGTGTAAAGAAAAAAAGCTTGCGAAAATTTGCGTAATGGGTCACCAAAGATGTGGAAGCGCTTAAAAGCATAATAATAGGAGACTCAATAATCAGCGCCAGCGAAAATGCAACCCCGTAGGCCGCCAGGTTATAGGTCTGGTCCGGCAGCCGTCCGATTATTGCCGCCAAATAGGGTCCTTCGATGGACATCATCAGCCAGGTGGCAGCCAGCGGCATCCAAAAAAGGGCGATTTTGCGGGCTGTCAGATTTGGATTGCTATTCACAAAGAAATATACAATAAGCTCTGCATATTCCCCAGAGACAAGTTTTTCATATAGTGGTGATAATTACTGCTGTCTTGCTTATCCTTTGGGTTCGGATGCCCGGTCCACCAGATAGATAATTGATTTATAGCTGATACCACTGTGAAGAGACAAACCAATTTCACAGGTGCGGCTTGTAGAGTAGCCCCCGCTAATGTCCGGCGTGATTTGCGGCTTCAGGTTTTTCAGCGCAGAAGCATTCAATTCGGGATAGCTGAAACCCCGATCACCGGCCCAGCCGCAGCAGCCCACATTTTCAGGCACCAGCACATCCTGAGCACACATTTTGGCAAGCTTGAGAAAGCTGTCATTCAAACCCATCTTTGTGCTGCTGCAGGTATTATGAATGGTGATCTTTTCTGGCAAAGGCTTAAAGTCAAGGCGAGGACTAAGAAAGCTTAAAGTGAATTCAATCGGCTCATAAAGCTTCAGTCTTTTATCTAAAGTCTGTTTCATCCGCTGCAGACAGGGACTCATATCGGCCAGCACCGGATATTCGCCATTATTGCTGGCTTCTAAAAGAGCGGCTTCCAGCTCTTTTGCCTTTTGCATTCCCTGCGCTTTGAAACCTTTGCTGTCAAAGGCCATACCACAGCAAAGATTACTCAGATTTTTAGGATAGATGACTTCATAGCCGGCTTTGTTTAACAGACGATGTATCTGAGTTGTCAGCGGCAGATCCTGTTTCTCATAGTCAGCAGATTTCCCCATACCCCGATTAATGCAGGTGGGAAAATAGACCATCTTTAATGGATTACCTGGCTTAACGGGCTCCGGCTTAATGGGAACACCGCCCTTTGGCATGTAAGGGTTCCACAGCGGTATCTGATTATTAGAGATACGCCGCAGCAAATTGGCGCAGTATTGCATAGAAGCTCCGCCAATAAGACGATGGACTCCTCCGACTAGATTGAGCGCAAAGCGCATCCAGGCCGTCAGGCGGTCCATATTTTCTGCCAGTTTTGAGGCAATTTTATTTGCACGATGACTATTTTCCTCAAAACGTAAATCTTTAATCAGCTTTCCAGTATCTATATCTACCGGACAAGCCAGGGCGCAAAGGCCGTCGGTGGCGCAAGTTTGATTAGCATTGTAGTCATAGTCGCTTTTTAATAGCCGCAGTAAGGAGGGATCTTCACCCGTTTGCTGCAGGCGGGCCATCTCACGGTATAAGACAATGCGCTGCCGTGGTGTCAGGGTCAGGTAGCGGCTGGGGCAATTGACTTCGCAGAATCCGCATTCAATACATTTGTCTATCAATGCATTGGCAAGGGGCAGGCTCTTTAGATTGTGAATATGAGCTTCCGGATCATCATTGAGAATTACCCCGGGATTGAGTACGCCATCTTCATCAAAAATTGTCTTGATCTCTTTCATTATGCCATAGAGATCATCGCCCCACTCGTAGCGGACAAAGGGCGCCATATTGCGGCCCGTGCCATGCTCTCCCTTGAGAGAGCCATCGTATTTTTCAATCACCAGTTGTGCCAATTTTTTCATAAACTCTTTATAAACTGCCACTTCCTTAGGGTTTCCAAAGTCCTGCATAATAACGAAGTGAAAATTTCCGTCCAGCACGTGACCCCAAATTACAGAATCGTTGTAATGATATTTTTCAAAGAGGGATTGGATTTCTGATAGGGCGGGGCCAAGATTTTCTAAAGGGAAAGCCAAGTCTTCGATGACGACGGCGGTGCCGGGTCTGCGGGCTGCCGAAGCCGAAGTAAAAAGACCCCGTCGCACATTCCAGAGCAGCTCATATTCCTCTTTTTCTTTGGTAAATGTAATGGGGTGGACGGTGGGAAGCTGCGCCAGTGCATTTCTTGTTTCGCTGATCTGTTCGTCAAGGTCTTCTGGTTTATCAGCGCTGGTATCAAGCAAAATCGCTGTGGTTTCGGCTGGCAGGCTTTTCAGTACCGGTGGGATACCTTCCACATCTTCCACCGCTTTTAGCGCGGCGCGGTCCATCAGCTCGGCAGCGCTCACAGGAGATTTTTTCAGAGCCAAAACGGCTTGGCAGGCAGTCAGCATATCAGGGAAAAAAATGAGTGATGTAGCTTTGAATGCTTTATCCGGGACGGTTTTCATCTCTACTTCGCTTATGAAAGCAAGCGTTCCCTCACTGCCTACCATTAGGTGCTCGATCATATCTATTGGATCATCAAAATCTATCAGGCTGTTGAGCCCGTAGCCGCAAGTATTTTTCAAGCGGTATTTGTGCCGGATTTTATCAGCCATTGAAAGGTTTGACTTCACTTTTTCGCTGAGCATTATGAGTTTTCGCATCATCTCGGGGTGAGTTGTGGCAAAATGGGCACGGCTTTCTTTGCTGCGGGTATCTAGTTCCGCGCCATCTGCAAAAATCAGCTTCATCCCCGTGAGGGTGTTATAGCTGTTATAGGCGATGCCATAACTGTTGCCAGAGGCATTATTGGCCACGATGCCGCCAATCATGGCTGAATTGATACTTGCCGGGCTGGGGGGGATTTTTCTCCTGTAGGCTCGTAGCTTGTTGTTGGCGTGTTCACCGACTACGCCGCACTGCATAGTGATTTTATCTCCCCCATTTTCTACAGAAATCTTATTCCAATTGGCTCCCAGCTCCACCAGCACCGAGTCGGTGACAGTCTGGCCGCTGAGGCTGGTGCCGGCGGCTTTGAAAGTCAGGGCGATGCCCAGTTCCCGACCAGCTTTTAGCAGAGCTTTAAGTTCAGCTTCGCTTTCGATCCGAACCACCAGTTTGGGTATCAGTCTGTAAATGCTGGCATCGGTTCCTTTTGCCAGCCGGTAAAAATAGCTGTCATAAAGCCGGGCAGATGGAATTGTTTTTTGCAGCCGATCGTAAAACTCTAAATATTTCCCTGTCAACATCGCCTCATCCCTTTTAAATTTCCCATTAGTATATCACTCTTCATCTTCGCAATATAGCACATTCCCGTTTATTACTCAAGCAAGGCTTGCATTTCTGAGGCAAAAACCTTTTTGTTCCCTTAAAAAATGGTGAAAAAAATTCCTTTCAGTTTGGATTTTTAAAAAAGATTATCTAAAATCCTCACTATGAAGAAAGAAAAGAAAGATAATGTTTTTACGTTAATTGGTCTTAGCCGTGTCAATCTGCAGATTTTTATAGGCGGTATCTTGCTGATACTCCTTGGCTATCTTGCGCTCGCAGTGGGAGGAAAAGAAGATTTTCTATCATTGGTAGCCGGACCGCTTTTGCTTTTGGCAGGATATGTGGTGCTTATCCCTGTGGCTATTCTTTATCGTGAGAAGCCTGAGAAAAACAGTTGATTTTCACCCGATCTGACTAAATACAATATGTTTCCTGAAGCGATTTTACTCGATTATGATGGTGTGATTGTAGATAGCGAGCCGCTTTATGAAAGAGTGGAGAGGCGCCAGTTTGCCCGCTATGGCATCAATCCTTCTCTTGAAGATTGGGCGCAGTTTAAAGGTATCAGCGCTGAAGCTTTTTTCCGCTTAATAAAAGAAAAATATCTGCCTGAGACCAATATATCAGAGCTAAATGTGGAATGGCAGGCTGACTTGCTCAAGGAATTTCGGGAAAATCTCAGTTTTGTCCAAGGCTTTGAATCCTTTTATGCTCAAGCGCTGGGCAAAACCAAACTTGCCATCGTCACTTCCACCAGCAAAGAAATAATCACCTGGATTGGAGAAAACAGCAATCGTCTTCCCACGGCAGATTTAATAATTACTGCCGATGATGTGCAAAACACGAAGCCCCATCCGGAGCCCTATTTAAAAGCAGCAGAAATGCTGGGAATAGCTCCGGATCGGTCTCTAGTCATTGAGGATTCGGTCCACGGCATTCGCAGCGGCCTGGCAGCCGGCGCAAAGGTTCTAGCTTTCAGCACATCACTGGATGCAAAGTTTCTCAAAGAAGCCCACGCCGTTGTTGGCCATTTTGGAGAAATCACTCCGGCGCTTTTGGATACAATAATGAATAATGGAAAAATCTGATGCAGCATCAAATCCGTATCGCCGGTGAAGAAATCATCCTGCGGCCTCCGGAAATTGACGATTTTCGGCTCTACTTTAATCTGGCTTCAGACCAGAAAACAGCCGAGCTAAGCGACGACCACCATTTTATCAAGCCACAGGAAAACAGTTTCAGGACCTATTACGAGCGCTGCCTTATGCCGGCCAGTGAGGCCTATCTTCCCTTTGTTATTTGTGATATTGAGAATAACGTGCCTGTTGGGCAGATTCACGCCGGCAATATCGAGATGCAGCATAAAAACTGTATGATTGGTTTTCAAATATTGCCGCAATTTCGGCGTAGAGGATATTGCTCTGATGCTATTGAAACTCTCCTGGATTACCTCTATTATGATCTGAACATGGAGCGGGTCGGCGCAGAGGTTTATGAATTTAATACCGCCTCTCTCCAGCTTCTTATCAATGCTGGATTTCATACCGAAGGCCGGCTAAGGAGATGGCTTAATCGTTTTGGCAAGCGATGGGATAAAATCTTGCTGAGCCAGCTTCGCAGTGATTGGGAACAGGATTCTGGAGCGGAAGAATGGATTCTTTCTAAAATGATTGTCTGTGTTTTTGATAAGAGCAATTTTATCACTACGCTGCAAAAGCATCCTTTAGAAAAACAGACCGAAATCTTGCAGGAATATTATGAAGCCACTGTAAGTATTATAGAGGCCTATGGCGGTGAAATCCTGCGGTTTTTCGCTGACAGCGGCATTGCCATTTGGAATCCTGAATTGCGTGAAAAATTATTCCTGGCGCAAAAAGCTCTTGCCAGTATAGGGCTAAAATCGGCCTGGAGCGAGGGCGAGGTGGTCATAGGGCCTTTTGGCTTTGGCAATGCCCGCCAAAAAGATATTCTTGGGAATCCCGTAAATGAAGCATTCAAAAAACTGAATCAATTATCAAAAGGAGAATATAATGGAAACTGAGAAAGCTAAATCAAAAGTAGCTGAAAGCAAAGAGCGGCTGTTTCACGAAAGGAAAAATGGCTGGGACTGCCTCAAGCCGGAAAACGAACAAGTATTACAGGAGTATAACCGTCAGTATAAATCCTTTCTGGATGCCGCCAAAACAGAAAGAGAAGCCGTTGATGAAATCATTCGGCAGATTGAGCCATTGGGGTATCAAAACCTTCTGGAATGCAAAAGTGCAGACAAGAGCTATTTTAATCATTATGGAAAAAGTATCGCCATCTATCGCGATGGAAAAAATGGCCTGGAATCTGGGCTGAATATCCTTGTAGCCCACCTCGATTCACCCCGACTCGACCTGAAGCAATATCCCATTTATGAAGATACTGACATCGTTTTTTTCAAAACCCACTATTATGGCGGCATAAAAAAATATCAGTGGCTGAGCAGGCCTTTAGCTATTCATGGCGTTGTTATCCTCACCGACGGCACGAAAAAAGAGATTGTCATCGGCGAGGCAGAAAGCGACCCGGTATTTACCATCGCGGACCTCCTGATTCACCTTTCTAAAAAAGCACAAATGGGTAAAACAGTGGCAGAATTTATACCGGGAGAAAAACTTAACGTCATCATCGGCGCCAGACCCTTAGGCCAGGAAAAAGAGGATCAGCGAAGCAAAGCGGCAATTTTGGAGCTCCTCAATGAAAAATTTGGCATCAAAGAAGAAGATTTTCTCAGCGCTGACCTGGAAGTGGTGCCAGCCGGAAAAGCAAGAGATGTGGGTTTAGACCGCGCCCTGATTGGTGGCTATGGTCACGACGACCGAGTTTGTGCCTATGCCTCCCTCAGGGCAATTCTTGATGCTGAAACCCTTGATAAGCCAGCGCTGGTATTGCTTATGGACAAAGAAGAAATCGGCAGCGAAGGCGCCACCGGCTCCAACACATGGTTCTTGGAAATGGTCCTGGGAGAGATTCTTGCTAAATCCGGGAATGACCAATATACCAAACTTCGGCGACTCCTGACGAAAGCATCCTGCCTCTCGGCTGATGTCAATGCCGCCGTTCATCCCGATTGGGCAGAAGTGCATGACAAGCGCAATGCCGGCTATCTGGGCGGAGGACTTGTAATTTCTAAATTTACCGGCTCCGGCGGCAAAGGCGGCTCCAATGAAGCCAATGCCGAATTTGTGGCTGTGCTGCGGAAAATTTTCACCGACTCTGATATTGTCTGGCATATGGCCGAGCTAGGAAAAATTGATGAGGGCGGCGGCGGTACTATCGCCAAATTTATGAGCTATTACGGAATGAATGTCATTGATGCAGGCGTGCCGGTTCTCGATATGCACTCGCCATTTGAAATAGTCTCCAAAATCGATACCTGGAATATGTATCAAGGCTTTAAGGCTTTTCTTGAGAAGGCCTGATAGCCCCCTTTTATAATTGGATTTAAAAGTTTTTAACACGAAAGGAAAAGCCCCGATTTTAACTACAACCCATTGCTTCCCCAACCGTGAAATTGTGCAGGTCTTAGGAATTGCAAGAGGCAGCACAGTCAGAGCGCGAAATATTGGCCGAGATATCATGGCAAATCTGAAAAATATCGTCGGCGGCGAAATTGAAGAGTACACAGCGCGCCAGGCCGACGCCCGTGAGCAGGCCATCCAACGAATGATTCAGGATGGCGAAAAAATGGGCGCCGATGCCATTGTCGGTGTTTTTCTCACGTCTGCTACTGTGATGCAAGGCGCTTCAGAAATTCTCGCCTATGGCACAGCTGTCAAATTGAGATAGCAATGTCAATCTTTCAGATTCTCATCTCATTGCAGGGACTGACAACGTTAGTCATTACGGGAATCATTATCTTTCTGATCATACGCAGACTAAAAAATTCTAAAAGTGAAGACTTTGAAAAGAGATCAAATTAATTATTTTGACTGCCTGAAAAAAAGACTTGACATTGTCCTAAAAGTGAACGAATTTTTTCCTGTAGCTTTAAAAAACAGGAGGAGACATGCAGTCTAACAGTGCAAATCGGGTTGTTTTGGTCGGTCACCTTGGTAAAGAACCGGAATTTCGTCACACAGCAAATGACAAAGTTGTTGCAAATTTTTCTCTGGCAACAACAGTTCGATCAAAAAACGACAAGGGCGAATTTGTTGATAATACAGATTGGCATCGCGTCGTTGTTTGGGGAAATCTGGCTGAATATGTGAAAACCCTTCTCAAAGGCCAAATGGTCTATGTAGAGGGCCGCATCACCTATCGGGACTATGTGGACAAAGAAAATATCAAGCGATATGTAACTGAAATTTGGGCAGATACCATAACTATTCTTGGCGGCAGAAAAAAAGCTGAAGCGGGTTCTGAAGCGGCAGACGAAACACCATTTTAGCTGCGGCTTTTAAATCTCAGTTCGTGATAGCTGATTCTGCGGCTTAGCCAGAGAAAGCCAATGACAGCAGCGACAATAGCGCCTGAGAATATTGAGTACCAGATATATTCTATGCCATTGTTTAAGACTAAAACGAAAATTAAGCTAAGCGGTGCGCTAATCAACAGAATCCTGGTGCTGGTAATGATTAATCCCGGCAGGCCTTCGCCAAAACCCTGAAAAACTCGTCCGCTGATTATACCAACAGATATGAACGGGAAAGCAAAAACGATGATACGCAGATATTGCACGCCGTATTGAATGATTGATGCATCCCTGGAGAAAAGCAGCAGGACCTTAGGCGCCGCCCAGTAGAAAAAGAACCCTGATACCACGGCAATGATCAAAGCCTGTCTGAGTGTATAGTACCAGGTGGAGCGAACCAGGTCTAACCTCTTAGCCCCGTAAAACATTCCACCGAGGGTCACCAGGCTGCCGGCCAATGCAAAATTTGGCATAAAATAAATCATATCCACCCGGCCTGCAATACCATATCCAGCGACGGCTTCGCTGCCAAATGTGCTCAGCAGCCAATTAAAAACCATATTCCCGGCAGACATAATCACCATCGAAGCGCTGGCTGGAATCCCCACTTTAAATATTTGCCGCAAGGTTTCAGGGGAAAATCGAAAGGCGCTGAACTTAAACTGAATATAGGCCCCTTTACGAATAAAGAAGAAGTTGATAAAAAGCAAAAAAACCGTAAGCTGGCTTATAACTGTAGCCCAGGCAGCGCCGCTGATGCCCCAGCCTAGCAAGAGGATAAAAACAGGGTCTAAAATGATATTCAAAACCGTTCCTGCCATCATAAAATAGATAGGTGTACGGGTATCGCCCTCTCCTGACAAAATAGAGCGGAAAAAGACACTGAGAATATTAACACTGAAACCCCAGGCTATAACTGTAAAATAGCTTATGGCATATTCCAAAATTTCTGGTGGCGTGCCAAGAACTATAAAAATCTGCCGGCGAAAAAGAATTCCAAATCCTGTCAGGGATAGACCCAACACAATACCTAAAAGTACTGAATGTTCGGCTGCATTATTTGCGCCAGAGAGATTTTTTGCACCTAAAAAACGAGCAATAACAGCCGTTGAGCCGGCTCCCAAACCAAAAACAATCCCAATTGCCATAAGTATAAGAGGCATATTAAATGTCAGAGCAGCAATGGCTTCACCTCCGATGAAGCCCACAAAAATCATATCCGCAATACTGTAAACCGTCTGCACAGCCATTCCCAACATAACCGGAATGGCCAAAGTCCACACGGCTTTCCGCGGATTTTCTATGAATTGATTGACCCTTTGTGATTTATCTTGCCTGCTTGTCATAGCCCGAAATTTAGAGAACATGCCTTTCAATACATATCGCTTTTTATTTTTTGTGACGATTGAAGACTTTTTATATCGTAATCCTATGAGTAAAAAAATATTAGATGGAATTGAGACACATATTGAACTGGATGGCTTCGTGGCTGCGAATTATGATTTGCTGATGAACCTGCTTTCATTGGGCATGTATCCCCGATTTATACACCGGGCAATGGCCTCTCTCGGCATCAAAACCGGTGATAAAGTACTGGATCTGGGCTGCGGCACCGGGCGGAATCTGGCGCTGATTGCCAAACATGCAGGCCCTGCAGGACAGCTATATGGGCTTGATCTGGGAGAAAAAATGCTGACCCAGGCAAAGCAGCGCTTCCGGAATCAGGAAAATATCCATATTGCCCAAGGCTCAATTCTGGAGTCTTTTCCCTTTCAAACGAATTTTGATCATGTCACCATTAGTTTTGTGCTGCATGGCCTATCACATTCCCAAAGATTGACGCTGGCTGAAATCGTTTTTCACCATCTGAAAGCCGGCGCCATGTTCACAATTTTAGACTGGTGGCCCGAAAAGATAAAAAACGCGCCATTTTGGTTTAAACCCATTTTTAAAGCTATCGAATGTCCTATGGCTTTTGAATTCATCGAGCATGATTATACAAAAGAATTTTCAGATTACGGATTCCGCTATGAAGGCAGCACAGCCCATCTGCTGGGTTTTGCCAGAGTAATCCGCTTAACAAAGGAGTAATCAATGTCTTTTAGAAAATTTCTTGTTTTTGCCATATTGTCTGTTTTCCTGCTGAATAGCTGCAATTCTCAAAAAGCGGAGCTGGATATAGCAAATACACAGCAAAATGAAACTGTAAAGGCTCAGCAGGCGTCCCCTGAAAGCAAATCTCAAAACCAGCATCGGGAATGGTACACTTTTGAAGCAGGCATTCGAGCCGCCGAGGCCGAGAAAAAACATCTTATCATTGATTTTTATACCGATTGGTGCAAATGGTGCAAGGTGATGGACGAAAAGACCTTTTCCCAGCCCGATGTGGAAGCCTTCCTTTTCGAGCGCTTTATCCCTATCCGCCTTGATGCCGAGTCAAATGAGCTCGTCAATTTCAAAGGGAAAAATTACAGCTACCGTGAGCTTACCGGCGCGTTTGGCGTAAGCGGGTTTCCGTCACTGGCTTATCTCACGCCAAAAATCGAGCTCATTACCATCATCCCCGGCTACATTGAAAAAGCTATGTTTCTCGATATTCTCACCTATATGTCTCAAGAATGCTACACCAAAAACATTCCCTTTGATCAGTTTAAAAGCAGTCCCGACTGCGTAAGTCAGGTAAAAACGGAATCTTAGCAAAAGGAATCAAAATGAAATTTCGTCAATGCTTATTTTCAATAATTATAGCAATTCCCCTATTTGCCGGCGGCAATTGGCATTCTTTTGAAGAAGGAATGGCACTGGCGGAAAAAAGCGACAAACACATCATTATTGATTTTTATACCGACTGGTGCAAATGGTGCAAAGTAATGGACCAAAAAACTTTCTCCCAACCGGAAGTGGACTCTCTTCTTTTTGAGAAATTTATTCCCATCCGCCTCAATGCAGAATCCAATGAAACGGTCACTTTTCAAGGTCAAACCCTCACCTACAGGCAGCTCACCCAGGCTTTTGGCGTCCGCAGCTTTCCATCACTGGCTTATCTCACACCAAATCAAGAGCTTATAACTATCATTCCCGGCTTTATCGAGAAAGGCCCTTTTCTGAATATTCTCAAATATATGCACCTGAAATGCTATGCTGCCAATATCAGCTTTGAAGATTTTCTCAAAAAAGGTGGCTGCTGAATTCATTCTTGCACTGGTTCATTTTATCAATTGCTTTTTGTGAGAAATTAGCTAATTTTCCCTCGATATGATACGAGGTGATTTATGAAGCAATTTTTAGCCCTCTATTTCCTGCTGCAGACTCTGCTTCTCGGCAGCCCCCTGCGCTTTGGCGAATTAGGTGATTTTCTCCTGGAAAATGGCGATACGATTAAAGACTGCCGTATTGGTTATACAATTTATGGAGAAATTGCAGCAGACAGCAGCAATATTATCCTTTTTCCCACCTGGTTTGCGGGACACAGCAGCCATATTAAAGGCGCTCTTGGAAGAGGCAAGCTGGCCGACACCACCCGCTTCGCCGTTATTGCGCTGGATGCATTGGGAAATGGCATTTCGTCCTCACCTTCCAACTCAAAAAGTCAGCCAGATACACTATTCCCAAAATTCACAATCTGCGATATGGTCAATAGTCAATACGCTCTTCTCACTCAAGCGCTTAACATCAAGTCGGTTTTCGCGGTTATGGGCGGTAGTATGGGTGGTATGCAGACCTTTCAATGGATAGTAAGCTATCCTGATTTTATGAAATATGCAGTGCCCTACGTCGGCACACCGCGTCCTGGCAGCAGTGACCGTCTCTTTTGGAAAGCCCAGACAGAACTCATCGAAACCGGCTGGAAATATAAAATTCATCCCGACGAGCTGCTGAAACTCTTTAAATTATATCAAAATGCTTATTCCACATCACCCAATAATATCACCGCCACCGTGGCATATGAAGATTTTGAGGAATATATCAATCCGTTTTTTGGCGAACACTCAAAATATGAAAGCGTTTGCGACCGCTATTATCAGATAACAGCGATGCTCGGGCACAATATTGCCGCGCCTTTTGAAAATAATATAACAAAAGCTGCGGCTCAGGTTCAGGCCAAAACGCTGATTATCGTAGCTAAGCAGGATCATCTGGTGAATCCTCAACCGGCGCTGGATTTTGCCAAAATCATCAAAGCCAAAACCCTTATAGTGGATAATCCCAAAGGACATCTGGGCATTGCGCCGGAATTTGCCCGCATCTCAAAAGTGATTCACAAATTTTGGAAATAAAATTTTATGGGAAAATTAATTGGCTCGCAGATTAAAAGCCGCCAGCTCTAAAACCCGATCGTCGTGCTGATAATCCTTGTGAATTCGCGCCGTTTGCCATTCCCCAAAAAGCTGCTTTAAGGCATTGCTTTGGTGAGCGCCGCCATATTCAAGAAAAGCAATTCCGTCATCTTTTAGCCATTGGGGAAATTTTTCCGCAAAGTGCCGGTAAAAGGTGAGCCCATCGCCTTCATCGGTGAGGGCAAGCCGTGGCTCATAGTAGCTGACCCGAGGCTCTAAAGATTGCCATTCAGATGCGGCGATATAGGGTGGATTGCTGATAATGAGATCATAGCGCTTTGCAGGCTGAAACTGAAAGCAATCAGCCTCAATGGCGTTGATTCGCTTTTCAAGATTATGATATCGGAGATTTTTTTGCAGCAATTCTAAAGCTTTAGGAGAAATATCCAGTGCATCAATTTTGGCGGAAGGGAGATGTGAAGCCAAAGCGATGGCAATTGCACCGCTGCCAGTGCCGATATCCAGAATCTGCAGCGCTTCCGTGCGTCGTGATGCAATTTTTTCCAACGCAAGCTCCACCAAGCGCTCTGTTTCCGGCCTGGGAATCAGCGCTGAGGCATCACTGATGAGGGAAATACCATAAAATTCACTCTTCCCAATGATGTGCTGCACCGGACGATGCTGGGCACAATCAAGAAGATAGCGGCGAAAAAGTGCGCGTTCATTTTCTGTAAGTGGACGTTCAAAATCGAGATAGAGCTTCATGCGGCTGCATTTGAGCGCGTCGGTAAGCATCCATTCCACGGCGCTGCGAGCATCGTCAAAACCCCGTTCCTGAAGATAATTCACGGAAAATTTGAGAATTTCTGAAACGCGCCAGATTTTGGCTTTGTCAGTCATAGATTAAAGGGTCTGCAGTTTTTCCAGATTATCAGCCAATTTCAGCTTCTCAATCAACTCAAAAAGGTCGCCATCCATGACAGCAGCGAGCTGGTAGCTGGTGTAATTGATACGGTGATCGGTGATACGCCCCTGGGGGAAATTGTAGGTGCGTATTTTTGCGCTGCGGTCACCGGTGCTTACCTGAGATTTTCGCTCTGCGGCAATTTTGCTTTGCTGCGCCTCAAGCTGATGGCTCAAAAGGCGGCTATAGAGGATTTTTAACGCCTTCTCTTTATTTTTATGCTGCGATTTTTCATCCTGACAGGTGACCACGATCCCCGTGGGAAAATGGGTTATGCGAATTGCCGAGTCGGTTTTGTTCACGTGCTGTCCACCTGCGCCGCTGGCGCGATAGGTGTCAATGCGAATATCTTTGTCTTCGATGTCCACTTCCACCGCTTCGGCTTCCGGTAAAACTGCCACTGTCGCTGCGGAAGTATGAATTCTGCCTGAACTTTCAGTTACAGGCACCCGCTGCACCCGATGGACGCCGGATTCATATTTCAAAATACCGTATGCGCCTTCGCCGCGAATCATAAAGCTAATCTCTTTGATGCCGCCGATGCCAATGAGGTTTGAAGAGAGGGTTTCTATCCGCCACTCATTCCTTTCTGCATATCGGGTGTACATCCGCAGCAGGTCTGCCGCAAAAATGGCGGCCTCATCACCGCCGGTTCCAGCCCGGATTTCCATAATGGTATTTTTATCATCATTTTCGTCACGGGGAATTAAGAGAAATTTCAGCGCTTCTTCCTGGCGCTCTTTTTCTTCCAGAAGCTCATCCAGCTCTTCGCTGACCAAGGCCTTTAATTCGACATCATTTCCCTGCATAGTTTTGCGGTCATCGTCAATTTGTGCCAGCAGCTTTTGATAATTCTGAAAGGCTTTGATTACGGGCTCGAGATTTTTTTGGTCTCTGCTAAGCTGCTGATAGCGTTTAGGGTCTTGGAAAATATCTGGCTGACCCAGCTCATCAACAATATCCTCATAGCGTCGTTCGATTTCGGCAAGTTTCTTTAGCATTATTCAATGGCATCCGCTTGATATTTTTTACCTTTGTAGTCATTCCATTTTTCGCCAAAAGCTTCTTTCAGCGCTGCAAGAGCTACCTCCAGCATACTGTCATCCGGTGCTTGCGTGGTGATGCGCTGCAGCCAAAGGCCGGGTTTGGTCATCCAGCCAATCCACGGGTTTTCCATATTGCGGCTGGTGAATTTAATACCTTCGTAACCTATGCCAGCTACCAAAGGAACCAGTGGCAGATGAAAAAGCAGCCTTTGTGTCAGTGTCAATTCTCCAGTAAAAAGCATCACGATTCCATCGATGATGGCATACATAATGATGGCGGTAATCAACGATATAAATAGAAAACTGGTGCCGCAGCGGGGATGGTAAGTGGTGAAAGGGCGAAGGTCTGCCAAATTCATTTCCGTGCCAGCTTCAAAGGCATAGACTGTTTTGTGCTCAGCGCCGTGATACCGAAAAAGGCGTTTCACATCCTTCATAAGAGATATTAGCAAAAGATAAACGAGGAAAAAAATAATCCGGAATCCACCGGCGCTGATATTGAAAGCCCAGGCTGTTTTCTCCACCTGAAAAAGGTGGCTTGTCAGCCACAGCGGCAAGATGAAAAAAAGGAGCAGCGCCAGCCCAAAACTGATGAGCATTGTGAGCGCATCGCCCAGGTAGTGCCAAAAATTCTTTTTTTCCGGCATTTCCTCTTCTCCGGAAGCTTCTGCCGAGAAGCTGAGTGTCGCATAACCTATTTTCATGGCTTCAAACAGAGAAACCACTCCCCGAATAACAGGCCAGCCTAAGATTTTATGGCGCTGCGTATAGGCAATGTGTTCTTTTCGATCGATGGTAATGCCGCCTTCCGGATTGCGCACCGCAGTGGCATAAGCCCCTGGCACTCGCATCATCACACCCTCAATGACCGCCTGACCGCCGACTAAGATATTGGTTTTCTGCAAAAGCATCGTGAGGCTTCGCTTAAAGATTTTTTTCATTACTTGCATAATTTTTTCCATAGATAAACAAAAAGCTGCTGCTTAAGAAGCAACAGCGTTTAGAGAAATTAAAAGAGAGGCCTCTACTTCTGAGTTTGGCCGTATTTTCTGCGGAATTTTTCGATGCGGCCTGCTGTATCAACCAGCTTCTGTTTGCCGGTGTAAAAAGGATGGCAAGCGCTGCAGATTTCCACCTTGATATCGCCGGTGGTGCTGCGGGTCTGGAAAGTATTGCCACAGGCGCAGGATACCGTGGCGATTTCGTATTTAGGGTGAATTCCCGGTTTCATTTTTTTATCTCCTTGCTTTTATTCACACGTTTCATAGCTCAGAAGTTTACAATGAATTTCTTATATTGGCAAGTATTCTTTAAAAATCTTTTACAATGCACTGGCCCTTGATATTTTCGGTCACTGCCGTCAAAAATAATCTGGAAAGAGAATTTCAGCGCTTTGTTTACAATGGGTTAAAAGATTAGAGCCGTGAATTCTCTTTTAATCTTCCAAATTATCATTTACTGCATATATCATTTTCTTCTTAATTTGCTTAGATTAGCTGAGAAAGCAAAATTTGTGTTTAGATAAAATTTATTTTGGACAGATGTGGCGCAGCAGTTTTTCATACTGTGCATCATTAAGAATATTTTTACATGTTTGGGGGTAAATATGAAAATGAGTCAGCGGATGAATTATTTTCCAATTGTTATTTGTCTCAAAACAACAAGCGTTAGCGTATCAATTTGGGTACGCGATGATACGTATCTTTCGCCCTTTGCAGCTTGCTGTCACTGGGCCTTTAAAAACATGCCGGCAATGGGAGGAAGAGGTATTTTTTTCAATTCATAACTCGTGCTTCTTCCACCGCTTGCTTCTTTTTCTCGTCTATAGAAGTTATATTTCCCAATGAAAAAAATGGAGATAAAATGTCAGGAATCACCTTTTTCAAAACCAGTCGGCTTGATAAGCTCAGGGATTATTACTTAAAAATTAGCGGTACTGCTCTCTGGCTCGATCAGGGTGGCTGCGCGATTTTTCAGCACGGTAATCAGCTCTTTGGTTTTTGTCAGCGGCAACAGAGCGATACTTGCGGAATGATTACTTTCTTCCTTGAAAGCCAGAAAGCGGTGGACAGCCATTATTCTCAATTTAGAAAAAGCGCTGATGCAGCGCCACGCTTCAACCCAGACTACCATATCTATCACTTTTTTACCCAAGATCCTGACGGGCGCGCAGTAGAATTTCACTATTTTGAGCGCCGTCTCCAGCCCTATATTAGCGGCACGGAACTTCTTCAAAGCCGGCGCAGCATTCGTAAATATCTACCGGAAGCACCTGACGATGCGCTTTTAGAAAAGATCATCAGCGACTGCAGCTATGCTCCCAGCGCCCGCAACAGCCAACCGGTTAGCTTTATCATCATCAAAAATCGCGAAAAAATTCAGCATTTGGCGGAAATTCGAGGTGGATCATCTGCACCTATCGCCGCGGCGCCGGTGGCAATAGCCATTTATGCCGATCCGGATATCTCTCGTCGCGCCCGCACCGATGGCGATATTGCAGCCTATCACCTGATGCTGGCCGCCTGGAATTACGGCCTGGCCAGCTGCTGGATTGCCGACATGAACCGCCCCGAAGTGAAAGAACTGCTGCAGCTTTCCCCAAAAATGGAACTAATTACCGTCACACCCATGGGATTTCCCGCAGAAAAAGGGCTCCTGAGACCGAGACGAAATGCAGAAATAAAGTATCTCTGAAATACGCTTGGTTTTTATCCTTTTTTTGAATATCTGAATTGTAAAGCGCATTAAAATATCGGCCTTAAGCAGGATATTCGGCGTGGAAAATCATGCTTTCTTAAGGGAATCGCCATTTCCCATCATTGGGAAGAAAACAAATTTGATACACCCGGTACAAATGAAGCTATGATAAATAATAATTGAAATGAGACTAATTATTTCGTAAATAGGCATTATGGAGGCAAATGAATGATAGACTTTATTTATAGATTGGGCATTGAGAGCTGGCAGATCACATTGATCTTATCGCCTTCGTTGCTGCTGGGGCTTTTGCTGGCAGGCTTGCTGCACCTTTTGCTGCCAAAAAATTTCATTCAGCGGCATCTTAGCGGCAGTGGTTTGGGTCAGGTGGTGAAAGCCACGGTATTAGGCGTGCCAATGCCCCTTTGCAGTTGTGGCGTTATTCCCACGGCGCTGGGCTTGCGGCGAGATGGCGCTTCGAAAGGAGCTGCCACCAGTTTTCTCATTAGCACACCGCAGACTGGTATGGACAGCATTTTGGTCAGCGCTGGATTTTTAGGCTGGCCCTTTGCCATTTTTAAGGTAATCGTGGCGTTTTTTACCGGTATTTTTGGCGGTCTGGCAGTCAATATTTTGGATACAACGGATAATCGCAAAGAAAAGGAGATTTCCCCATCGAATCATAAAGATTCCGGCGGCTCAGCGCTAAAGCGGCTTTGGGATTATGCCGTCTGGGAATTGTTGGCCGCTATTGCCGGCTGGCTGATTGTGGGTATTATCATCAGCGCTTTTATCAGTGTCTTGATTCCACCTGGCTATCTGACACAGCAGCCCTGGGCTCAAGGCATCATCGGCATGCTATTTATGCTGGCCATATCCCTACCCCTCTATGTCTGCACCACCGGATCGGTGCCCATCGCTGCCTCATTGATTGCCGCCGGCTTGCCATTGGGAAGCGCGCTGGTTTTCCTCATTGCCGGCCCTGCCACCAATGTGACGACTGTGGGGGCGATTTACCGCTCTCTGGGAATGCGGGTTCTGCTAATATATCAGGGTACTGTCATTATCTTCAGCTTGCTGGCGGGACTCTTTTTTGAGTCGCTTTTAGTCGGTTTTTCTGCGCCGGAAATGCATGCTCACCACGAAAGCGCATCCTGGATCAGCCTCGGTTCAGCTTTTATATTTCTGCTGCTCCTGGCCTATGTTTACTTAGCAAGCTATTTTCTAAAGGAAAAAAGCTCATCGCTGCCAGCAAAATCGGGCTTCATCCTTCTCAAGGTGAGTGGAATGAGCTGCGCCCACGGTGTCGCCAATGCAAAATAGGCTTTGGAAAGTCTGGAATCAGTACAGACAGCCAGCCCAAACTTTCAAAAAGGTGAAATTGAGCTATGGGGAAAGGCCGATGATGCAGAGCTGAAAGAAGCGCTGCTGGCTGCTGGCTACACCGTAAGCGAAATTCAGCGAACTCAAAAATAATATTGAAAAAGCTTCGGTTTATCTGCTATAT
>DSDE01000434.1 GCA_011049095.1 Fidelibacterota bacterium | reverse complement strand
GCCTCACCGGTTTTAGATTCCCGATCTTCTTTAAATTCCCGTTTGCGCACTGAGCGGGTGGCATCCAGCATTCGTGATAGAATTCGCTGCTGACGCTGAATGGTCTGGCGATTCACGTTGTTTTTCCGCATATCATTGATGACATCTTCCATCTCTTTGGCAATCTGGTCCAGATTGCCTAAAGGATTGGCGCCTGAAGCCGCCATTTCCTGCCCCAGCTCTTTCAGCGATTTGCGGATAGCTTGTTGCTGGGCGGCCAGGCGACCCATTTGGTCCATCATTCCCTGACCTTTCCCAAAGAGGGAGAGCTGCTGAGAGGTGCCGGCATTGAGTCCCTGCTGCTGGGCAGCCATCTGCTCCATCTGCTTCATAAACTGCTCCATTCCGGAGCCGCTGCCGCTCTGATTTACATCATCCATGGTTTTTAAAAGGATAAGTCCCAGGCGGTTGAGGGATACGAGTGTCTCTTCCATCGGACGCCGCACCATAGCGATTCGGGCGTCTTCTATTGTGGCGATGGTGTTTTTCATCAGCATAAGTGTGCGGTTGATTTCAGCAGTGATTGCTTTATTAACGAAAAAAGTCCGCATAGAAAGCTCGTGCAACGCTTTTTGAATGTCTGCGGCAAGATTCAGAAGACGAAACTGCTCAGATGAGATAGAGGCGACCATCGGCGACTGCGCATTTACAGTACCGGCAACAAGATTCAGCTCTTCCTGCCACTGGCTGCCCTTCATTGTTTTGAGAAATATATGGTGAAAGGCATCCATCAGCTCTTCTTTTTTCCCTTGCATAAATTGCTCTTTTTGCTGGCGAAATTTTTCCAGCAACGCCTTAAGCTGTTCTTTGGACATCTCGGCCTGCTCTTTGCCCGATTCTTTGTTATTCTTGCTGAAAGAATGTTCAGCCCGTTCCATAGTCTGCCTTAAACCCAGTTTTTCCATCTCTTTCAAAAATTCCTCCAGCAGCTTTTGATATTCCTCGTCTTTGCTGCTGCGGGCTTGCGCTTCAGCGTTTTTTTCGAAATTCTCAAGCTCTTCATTGAGCTTTTTCTGCTCTTGAGTGAGCTGCTGGGAGGATTCTCTATCGCTTTTTTCAGCGATTTTTTCCTGCTGTTCAGCAAAGCGCTCTAGTTCGGCCTCCATCTGCTGAAGCCACTCTTCTTTCATCAGCTCCTCAAAGACAGCCAGGGTTCGTTCCAGTGCCACCTCAAACTGTTTTTGTGCTTCCTGAAGCTGCTCCAGGCTCTCTAATTGCTCTTCCAATGAAGCTTCTTTAAGTTTTTGCTGCAGCTCCATAATCTTGCGAAAAAGCTCACTTTGGGCCAGCTCATCCATCAGCACCTGGAGCTTTTCATATTTTTCCATCGTCTCATCGCTGAAAAGCTGATTTTCTTCGAGAAATTCTTTGTGTGCCTCTAAAGATTCCTGGGCTTCTTTCAGTGATTCTGCCATTTTTGCCTGTTTTTCGAGTACGCTCTGCAACTCAGTTTCGCTTTCCCATTTCAGCTCGCCCTCTTTGAGAAATTCTTGGCGAATCTCTTCCAGGGCTTCGATGGCCATTTGTGTCTCTTCTAGATTCTGTTCAAATAAATTAGCTATCTGTTCTTCTTCCTTATTCCCCTGAGAAAAGAGCTCCATCAGCGTAGGAACTCGGGCGATGAAATAGTCTGACGACACTTTCTTGAAGCCGGCGATGGCGTCATTATCCCAGGCGGCATAACGAAACTGGATGGCGTCGCCAGGTGAGAGGAAATGGTCAATTTGCCACAAGTCCACAATGTGCTGCAGGGCTTGATTACCTTCTATAGGCATCTGACGTTGATAAAGGGTGGTGTCTGGCAGGCTGTATTCATTTTTCAGTAAAATGTATTCAATGGCGGCGCCGCTAAAACCAAAATCATCCCGCAGAATAAGCTCCGAGAGTATTTGCATATCGCTGTCCAGCACAAGTTCTTTGCTTTTGGGGAATATTAGCTCCAGCTCAGGCGGCAGGTCGGGTATGAGCTCCAGGGTGTAGAGCAGCGGGCGATGGAGAAAAACGGAATCACGACTCATAAAATTGATGGATAGCTCCTGGCTAGCATTCATCGCGCCGTTGAAATGGAGTTCCCCATTTTTTTCCCTGAAAGGGCGCGTCTTGCCATCTATCAGAATAGTTCCTTGCCCATCCGGATCTGAAAGTTTGGCGCTGATGAGGAGTTTGCTCCCTTTCAGTCCTTTTAGGACATTGGTGCTGCCATCGTAATGAATATCCGGAATGAGGCTGTATTTTGGCGCTTTGATGGTGAAGGCCATCTTTTCAAGCTGCGGGCGCCGCTGTAGCGTGACGTGAAAGGTATCAGAGCTCAGGAAAGCCCAGGCTGTGAAGATATTTGGCCTGGGAATGTAAATCCAATAGCTAAAAGATTTGCGGATATTACTGATGTTAAAGCGAAACGTTTCTTCACTGCGGGTGTCAGGCGTTATTTTTTTGAGAAATGTATCCTGCTGAATCCAGAGCTGGGGCAGGAGCTTTTCATCCCCGTAAACTCTGGCTGACACTGTCAGGGAGTCATATTCTAAAATATGCAGATTGCCGGGGCTTACCTGGAGGCTGACATTCACCGGCGGAGAAAAGCTTTCGTCAAAATGAAGCAGCCGCTGCATAGCGTCATAGCTCAAAAAACTGTAAATGAGCAGTGTAATGATAGCCAGCCCGGCGCTTTGGCCAAGCCTTTTTAGTGAAGCCAGGAGGGGCTTTATTGAGAAAGCTTCAAAAGGGTATTTTTCAGCAAACTGTTGCGCAGCGTATGCACTTAATTCGCCAGGCTGCTGGCTGACATCATAAACATTTAAGAGCATATCTTTGACTTCCGGGTTTTGCTGACCCACAGCCAGCAGAATTTGCCGGTTGTCAATGAGCTGGTCGGAAACTTTCCCCAAGCGAAAAGCCTGCCAAATGATGTGAATAAGCCACAGATTAAGAAAAAATGGTGTCAGCAGTCTCCGCTTCAGCTCTGGGGAAAGAAAGCAAATAGATTCGGCAACGATGAGAATGGTGATATAAATGGCATTGAGGGCAATGATTTGCAATCCCCGCCGTAAAAGGTAGTGATTCCGCAGTTCGCGTCGGATATTGCCGAGTATATTTATAAAATAGTTTTCTGGCATATTATTGATTCAGGTGAAACCAGTAGATATTAGTTCCCATCTGTAGCGCCTGCTGACGGAGCTCTTCGGGATTATTATGCACTTTCGGGTCTTCCCAGCCGTCCCCCAGGTCGCATTCATAGGTATAAAAAACCACGATTCTGCCTTCGTGGAAAAGAGCCAGCCCCTGGGGCGGTTTAGCATCGTGTTCGTGGATTTTTGGTAAGCCATTGAGAAATTCAAAAGGAGCTTTATAAATCTTGTGGTCAAAAGGCAATTCTACCCAGTCCTTATCTGGGAAAATTCGTTTCATTTCACGACGGAAAGATTCGTCCATACCATAATTGTCATCGGCATGGAGAAAGGCGCCATTTTCCAGGGCGTAGCGCAGCCGCAGGATCTCCGATTCACTGAAACGTATATTGCCGTGGCCGGTGATATAGTAATAGTGATGATTGAAAAGCTCTGGCTGACCAGGCTCTACAATATCGGGCTGCCCTTTCAGCTTCAGTGCAGTGTGTGTGCTGATAAAATGCATCAGATTGGGCAGAGAAGATGGATCGGCATACCAGTCGCCGCCCCCGCCATATTTGATGCGGGCTATTCCCAGCTCCTGGGCCGATAGTCCCATATTGGCGAGCAGAAGCAGCGCCAATATCACTTTAATTTTCTGCATCATCTGCTTTATATGATTCTCAAGTGCATTTTGTTCACGGCCATAACTTAATTAAAAGCGGGGGATATTAAAATTGATAAAGCGGTACGATTTGGCAATGCCTTGCTAGGTAATTAGAAGAGCAGACAAGTAAAAGGGGTGCTCAATACTCCAACACTCCAATTCCTAAACCTTATGCTCAGCTTTAAGGTCAAAACACTTTTATTGTTTCTGCGGATATGCTAAATTCACCTTATGAAATAGCAATAAGGAGCATAAGATGGCAACAATCACTTTCTTGGGAGCGACGGGCACAGTAACCGGCTCAAAATATGTTTTGGAACATGAAAACACACGCATAATGATTGACTGCGGCCTTTTCCAGGGTCTAAAGGAGCTGCGTCTGCGAAACTGGCAGGTTCTGCCCTACCCTATCAGTCAGTTGGACGCGATGGTTCTCACCCATGCCCACATTGACCACACCGGCTATCTCCCTCGTTTGGTAAAGCAGGGTTTTGATAAGCCGGTCTATTGCAGCGCAGCAACGGCCGACCTTCTCAAGGTCATGCTCTTGGATTCTGCCCATCTCCAGGTGGAAGATGCCAAATATCTAAATAAACGAAAAGCGACCAAGCATTCACCTGCCAGGCCCCTCTACGATATTGAAGATGCCGAGAAAGCCATTGAGCTGCTGACACCGGTTTCATATAATCATACTTTTAAGCTTGGCGATTTTTCCATTCGGCTTCGAGATGCTGGACATATTCTCGGCTCCTCCTTTGTCATTGTGAAATGGAATAGTCAGGGCCAGAGCCGAAAGATTAGCTTCTCTGGCGATCTTGGCAGGCCAAACCGCCCCATTCTCAAAGACCCCAGCACCCTTTATGAATCAGATTATCTGCTGATAGAATCCACTTATGGAAACCGTCTGCATAATGACGGCAATCCTGTTGAGCTTTTAAAACGGATTATTCACGATACAGTTCAGAGGAGAGGAGTCTTACTCATACCGAGTTTTGCCGTGGGGCGCACTCAGGAGCTGATTTATATATTGCGTGAGCTCGAGGAAAAGGGTGAAATCCCAGTGTTGCCGGTTTTTGTGGATAGCCCAATGGCCATCAGCGCTACGAAAATTTATGCCGACCATATTGAAAGCCAAGATTTGGATGCACGACTCTTATCGGTTCGCGGTATCGAGATGTTCAAAACAAGCAAGATACGTTTTACCCAAAGTCCAGCAGAATCTAAAAAAATAAACGATGTCAATGAGCCGTCAATCATTATCAGCGCCAGCGGTATGCTCACCGGCGGTCGTATTCTTCATCATCTGGTCAATCGCCTTCCCAATCCGCGAAATGCCGTTTTATTCATTGGCTATCAGGCAGAAGGCACCCGTGGCCGGGCGCTTTTAAGCGGTCGCGATAAGATCAAGATTCACGGGCAATGGATTCCGGCTAAAGCAGAAATTGAGACGATCAGCGGTTTTTCTGCTCATGCTGATTATGAAGAGATTTTGGCCTGGCTTACTGCTATCAGGCCTGCCCCTAAAATGACCTATATTGTTCATGGTGAAGCCAAAGCAGCGGCAAATCTGCAGAAATTGCTTGGTGAAAAACTCAATTGGCAGTCCGTTATTCCTCAGTATCAGCAGAAATTTGTTTTAGAATAGACAGTTCTTAGCAAATTCTTTTCTCTATTATTTTTTTAAAGGACGCAAGCTTTTAGAAAAGCGTTCCAACCAATTTGAGAGAATTGGAACGTAAATTAAACGTAGCGATTAAGCAGAAACACCACCCAAAACAGTGCCGAGTTGCATTTCTTTTTTTTTCGGTTTTGTTTAGCAAATTTGTTTTAGATTTAGCTATGGAGGTAAGTATGAAACGAGAATTACTGATGATTTTGCTGCTGGCCGCATATTCACTGGCTCAGGAGCTGAATTTGCCGAGCCGTCCGGCTGATGCGCCATCAGGCAGTGAATTTGCAGAGCAAGTTTGGAATTATACGCTGGAAGATCGGGAAGCGGCCATCTATGCCCAGATTATGGCAGGCAATATTCCCGATTTTCAGCGTGTTCTGGTGCCGCTTACTTTTACAGAAAGCATTGGAGAAAGTACATACGAGGTGCTCTATTATGTTTTGCCGGATTATCTGGCAGTCGGCGCTGACAGCAACTATTTTCTCATACCGATGACACCCATCCTGGCGCAGCGTATTTGCAATGCCCTGAATCTAACCATGCCCACCCGCAAAATGGTTAATCAAATATGGAGTGCAGCGGCTGTAAAGCTATCGCCGCAACCCATTCCGCCAAGTCCGGAGATGACGACCATTCCCATTATGTGGCAGCATAATGAGATAGTTTGGGGACAAAGAGAGCCGCTGCTGTCAGAACACCCGCTGGGGGAGCTGGTGGGCGGAAATAAAAAAGATCTGGTGATTTCTAATAAAATTTATGGAAATCCGCCGCCGGGAAGAGTTGTCATCTACGGCTGGCACTATACTGACGGAACGCCTATTCAGCCTCTCTATTCGGGACACTCGGAAGATTATGCCGATTATAGTCACGGCATTCGTCTGGTGCAGGACAGTATCATCGTAAATGGTCAGCCGGCGGAAATCACCGGACTTTTACAAAATGACAGTCTTTATGTGCTTTTCAGTGATGAAGGACGAATCCCCATTCCCTATTATCCCATAGGCGCAGCGGAGACAGTCCCCCCTTCAGCCTGGGGTATCCTCAATAATGGCTTGGCAAGCGTGCGATTTATTATCAGTGAACAGACTGATGTAACTCACTATCTGGTACACATTAGCAGCGATGGAATTACATTTCCCGAATCGCTTCTTTTGGATAAAAATAATCCAGTGCTCAATGATCTCGAAACGGATCTGCTTTACTATTTTCGTTTGCAGGCGGTGGGCAGCGATACCAGCATTTTTACCGAAGTGCTGGCAGCCATGCCCACCGAAAGCAGCAGAAAGGCGCTCATCGTCAATGGTTTTGACCGCAGTTACTCGGGAAATACAAGAGATTTCGTCAGAATGCACGCCGCCGCAATCAAACAGTATGGTTTCCCGATTGAGTCTGTTACAAATGAAGCCATCAGCTATGGGCTGGTCGCCTTAAGTGATTATGAGATAGTTGATTGGATTCTCGGTGTAGAAAGCACGGCAGATGAGACTTTCAGTAATAGTGAACAGGATTATGTGGAGACTTTTCTTGATGGTGGCGGCAAACTTTTTGTCTCTGGTTCTGAGATTGCATGGGATCTGGATTATAAAGGAAGCAGTGCGGACAAAGCTTTTTTTGCCAATTATCTAAAAGCTAAATACATAGCCGATGCGCCTAACAATCAGGCTAATACACATTATAAAGCAGTTGGCATCGAAGGACTGCTTTTTGAGAATGCCGCCACCATTGATTTTGATAATGGTACACATGGCAGCTACAATGTTAGCTACCCCGATGTCCTCAGCGGTGTTAATGGCGGTGTCCCTTGCCTGCATTATTACAATCTAAGCAGCAGTGGCGCAGGAATTGCCTATCGCGGCAGCTTTCCCCAGGGAGAAACAGTTGGCGCCCTGGTTTACTTAGGATTTCCCTTTGAGGCAATCTATCCGGAAAGCAAGCGCTTTGAAATAATGGAAAATGTTTTGGATTTCTTTGAAGACCCGACAGCCCTTCCTGAAAAAGCCCTCTTGCCACAGCAATTCAGGCTGGAGCAGAATTTTCCCAATCCATTCAACCCTCAGACTATCATTCGCTGGCAATCGCCCTGGCCCGGAAATACGACCCTTATAATTTATGATGCCCGAGGTAAATTGGTGATGAGACAAGCTTCTGGCTTTCGTCAGCCTGGCTTGTACGAGCTGTTCTTGAATCTGGGAAATTTTAGTTCCGGTGTCTATTTTTACCAAATACAGGTTGGGGATTTTCTCAGTGAATCAAAAAAAATGATCAGACTGAAGTGATAGGTCATATGAAGTGATTAGGATAATAGCAGTTTTAGTAAATCGTGCACATTTTGAGGAAGAATAATGAAGAAAATAGTATTGGCGGCGATGATAGCTTTTTTGGCGCTGCTTTTTGGATGTCAAAATAAGACGGAGGAGACAATGCATCAAATAGAACAATTTTCAAATGAAGGATTTGTTGAAGTTGCCGGTGGCAAGGTCTGGTACAAAATTGTGGGTAAAGAGCAGCCCGGCATTCCTCTGTTGGTTTTGCACGGCGGCCCCTGTGTGCCTCATAATTATCTGCGTTAACTGGATGCACTAGCGGATGAACGGCCGGTGATTTATTATGATCAGCTTGGCTGTGGAAATTCGGAGCAGCCTAACGATAGCTCCCTATAGAAAGCCACTCGTTTTGCTGATGAATTTGAGACGCTGATAGCCTATTTCCAGCTTGAGAAAGTGCATATTCTCGGTCAATGCTGGGGCACCATGCTGGCAATGGAGTTTATGGCCACGAAAGCCAATGAAATGGTGCAGAGTCTGGTATAAGCGGCGCCAGCAATCAGTGTTTCACGCTGGAATAAAGACCAAAGGAACCATATTCTTTCATTGCCAGAGCATATTCAGAATACAATTTTGGACTGTGAAGCGCGGGGAGATTTTGCCAATCCAGCCTATCAGGAGGCGTTGATGGCCTTTTATGGACAGTTTGTCTGTCGAATGGACCCCTGGCCGGAGATACTGATGGAATCATTCAATACGCTGGCGATGCCTGTCTATAATACGATGTGGGGACCCAGTGAATTTACCCAAACCGGCAATCTGCGAGATTTTGAGCGGGCAGAAGACTTACGGAATCTGGGGATTCCGGTGCTTTTCACCTGCGGTGAATATGATGAAGCCACCCCTGCCAGCACTGGATACTATAAGTCGCTGACACCCAAAGGCGAATTGATTGTCTTTGAGGGAGCTTCACACATTCATCATTTAGAAATGGAAGCGGAATTCAATAAGGCAGTCAGTATTTTTTTGAATAAAAACGACTAGCAAAGCTACAGATTTCATTCTTGCCCATTAGCATATTTGTCCCATTATCAGGGCCGATTCTGCGTGTGAATCATCATAAATTATTGTAAATTCGTCGCCGAAATAAGGAGACCGAAAATGACGGAACGTGAATTGAATTTGAAAAGAAATGTGGTTGACTATGTAATTATTACGCTGGGCTCAGCGGTAATGGCTTTCTCACTGGTGGTTTTTTTGATTCCAAACAAAGTAACAGCCGGCGGGGTATCTGGAATGGCTACCATTTTGTATCACTTGTTTAAAATTCCTGCCGGCATTTCAATGCTGGCGATGAATGTCCCACTCTTTCTCATCGGAGTGAAAGTATTTGGCAAAAAGTTTGGCGCAAAAACGCTCTGGGGAGTTTTTACTATTTCTTTTTTTACCGATGGTATGGATAAATATTTAGGTTGGGGCGCCTTGACAACAGACCATATTCTTGCCTCTTTATACGGTGGTGTGATTCTCGGAGTGGGACTGGGAATTATTATGCGGGGTCGCGGCACCACCGGTGGCAGCGATATTGTGGCCCGCATTCTCCACAAGTATACAAATCTGAGTCTTGGCTGGAGCTTTATAGTGATTGATACCGGCGTGATTATCGCCACAGGAGCCATTTTCCAAAATGTGGATTTAATTCTCTTTGGACTGATTTCCCTGGGTATCTCTTCCAAAATTGTGGATGTGGTCACGGAGGGTGTCGCCAGCGAGAAAGGGGTGATCATCATCAGCGAGAAATGGCAAGCTATCTCTCAGCGCATTCTTTCGGAAATGAACCGCGGCGTCACCGGCCTGGACAGCGTGGGAATGTTTACCAATACAGAAAAAAAGTCCCTCTATTGTGTGATTTCTACCAGGCAGGTGGAGCAAATCCGCCGTATCATCAAAGAAGAAGATACAAATGCTTTTGTCACTGTGCAAAACATCGCTATTTTACAGGGTGAAGGATTTAGAGCTCGCACAACTTTAATGGAAGAATAGCAGGAGGATCAAGTGAAGCAAACGATTGTGATTACTGGCGCCAGCAGAGGCATTGGTAAAAGCATCGCGAAAAAATTGCTGCTGCGGGGCGAAAAGATTGTGATGCTGAGCAGAAATATTGATGCCATGGAGAAAATTGCCGCTGAACACCCAAATCAAGCCGTCCCTTATCAAGTTGACTTAAGCGATTTAGAGTCACTGGAAAAGGTGATGGCGCAGCTTTGCAGTGATATCCCAAAAATTGATTGTGTCATACACAATGCCGGTAGCGGCCTTTTTGGAAATATAGAAGAGCTGGACTTCCAAGAGTGGCAAAAACAATTAGACCTGAATCTGAACGCTGCAGTGTTCATCACACAAAAACTGCTGCCCCAAATGAAATTGCGGAAAAGCGGTCAGCTAATTTTTATAAACAGTATCGCTGCTGGAAAAGTTTTTTCTGGCGGATCTGCCTATGGCGTCAGTAAAGCCGGGCTGAAAATGTTTGCCGATACCCTTCGGGAAGAATTGCGGCCCTTTCACATCGGCGTCAGTTCTGTTTTTCCCGCTGCCACGGCTACATCGTGGTGGGATAGCAGCTCATTTCCTAAAGAGGAGATGATGAAACCTGAAAGCATTGCCAATGCTGTGGGATTTATTTTAGACCAGTCATTCCCTGCAGTAGTGGAAGAGATGACCTTGCGGCGGGTGCAGGGAGATTTCTAAGCTGAAATATCATGCTTGAAAATAGAAAACAATAGGCATAACTTTAGCGATGGGGGAAAATATGAAAGAGTATAAAACACTAACCGTTAAAGACCGTTGGTTTGGTGAGGGCATCACTGCAGCAAAAATTCAGGAGCTGCTGACGGAGGAAGTCCAAAATGGTTGGGAATTGGTTTCCATTAGCAATCTGGCCAAGCCTGCTTCTTTTCGCATTTTTCGCGATACTTTGCTGCTGGTTTTTAAAAAGGATAAATAATTGGCTGTGAGTAAAACAGCATTTTCAACATCATAATAAAGGAGTGATTTGTGGCTTCAACAGCAGATTTTAGGCCCGGTATGGTCATTGTTTACAATGGCGCATTATTCAAGATTGTGGAATATCAGCATAGCAAAATGGGTCGTGCCGGCGCCGTGGTGCGCACCAAGCTTAAAAATATTCTCACAGGGCAGGTTTTGGAAAATACTTTTCGCAGCGGTGAAAAAGTAGAAGAAGCCCGCGTAGAAGCCCGGGAAATGGAATATCTCTATAATGACAGCATAGCTTGGTATTTTATGGACCATGAAACCTATGATCAGATTCCCGTGGGTGAAGAGATTATTGGTGAGGCTAAGTTTTATTTTAAAGAAAATGATATGGTGCGCTTCCTGGTTTATCAGGAAAAGCCCATCAGCATTGATCTGCCTACGGCTGTTGTGTTGGAAGTAAGCCATGCAGAGCCTGGTGTCCGCGGTGATACTGCGACAAACGTGACGAAACCAGCAACACTTGAGACAGGGCTCGAAGTTAATGTTCCCCTTTTTGTGAATGAGGGCGACCTGGTCAAGGTGGACACCCGCAATGGCGCCTACCTTGAACGGGTTAAAAAATAAGCCCTGAAACAAAAGGAGGATATTGATGAGTGAAGCGTGGATTCGCCGCTTGGTTCGTCTTGTAGAAGAGAGTGATATCAGTGAGCTGGAATATTCTGCCTGGGGAAGAAAAATCCGCATCAGCAAAAGCGCCTCTTCAGCCACCCTTGCCCCAGCCGCTGCTGTAAAAGGTGATAAAGCTGATCTTGGCGCCCTGGAGCAAAAGACCGAAACCATTGCGGTGGCCGGTGTTTTAATAAAAAGTCCAATCGTAGGCACATTCTATCGTTCACCAGCGCCTGGAGAGCCGCCATTTGTGAAAGTGGGTGACGAGATTAAAGCAGGCCAGACTCTCTGCATTATTGAAGCGATGAAAATTATGAATGCCATCGAAGCAGAAATATCCGGTGTAGTCAAAGAAATATTAGTGGAGAATGGTCAGCCGGTGGAATTTGACTCACCGCTTTTCAGGGTCGAATAATGGCAATTCAGAAAATTCTTATAGCCAATCGGGGGGAGATCGCGCTGCGGGTCATTCGGGCGGCTCATGAACTGGGGCTGCAAACAGTGGCTGTCTATTCCACAGCCGATGAATATTCGCTGCATGTCCGCTTTGCCGGTGAAGCCGTCTGCATTGGTCCCCCGCCTTCTGCTAAAAGCTACCTCAATATCGCACATATCATCTCTGCTGCTGAGCTGACCAATGCTGATGCCATTCATCCTGGTTATGGTTTCCTTTCGGAAAATGCTGGCTTTGCGGAAATCTGTCAGGAAAATGGACTCATTTTCATAGGCGCCCAGCCTGGTGTCATCCGTAAAATGGGCGACAAAGCCGAAGCCAAGCGAACCATGCGGGCTGCCGGTGTTCCGGTGGTTCCTGGAAGTGATGGCCCCGTGGAAAGTATAGCAAAAGCCCGGAAGCTGGCTGCTGAATTTGGCTATCCCGTTATGATTAAAGCCAGCGCCGGCGGTGGCGGTCGGGGAATGCGCCTGGTGATGGATGCCTCACAAATGGAGAATGCCTTTCAAACCGCCCAGTCAGAAGCCGCTGCAGCCTTCAATAATGGAGAGCTCTATCTGGAAAAATTTATCCAATCGCCGCGCCATATAGAAGTACAGGTGCTGGGTGATCAATTTGGCAATGTCTTTGCCCTAGGAGAAAGAGAATGCAGTATTCAAAGGCGGCACCAAAAGCTTATTGAAGAGTGTCCGTCTCCGGCTATCTCACCCAAGCAGCGCAAATACTTGATGGAGATTGCTGTCCGCGGCGCAAAGTCTGTCAACTACCAGGGCGCCGGCACTATTGAATTTCTTATGGATAAAGACGGCAATTTTTACTTTATAGAGATGAATACCCGTATCCAGGTTGAGCATCCAGTCACTGAGATGGTGGTGGGAATGGACCTGGTGAAAAAGCAGATTCGCATCGCCGATGGGTTTAAATTGCCCCCGGAAACCGGCAACTACGAAATGCGGGGACACGCCATCGAGTGCCGCATTAATGCCGAAGACCCGGAGCACAATTTCCGTCCTAATCCTGGTGTGGTCACCACCTTTCACATGCCTGGAGGAAGCGGTGTGCGCATTGATAGCCACGTTTATGGTGGCTACAATATTCCTCCACATTATGATTCTCTCATCGGGAAAATCATTGTTCAGGGCAGTACACGACAATCAGCTATTAATCGTATGCAGCGTGCCCTGGAAGAGACAGTCATCGAAGGGTTGCCAACAACAGTCCCGTTCCAAAAACAAATCCTGGCACATCCCGATTTTGTTGCCGGAAATTTTGACACCAGTTTTCTGGAAAAAATCAAATTCAAACCTTAAATTTCATCATGAAATTGTATCGGTTTTAAGGATAATCACTTATATTTCGCTATGAAATTAAACAAAAAGGAGCGTGTTCTATGAATATTCCTGCTGAATTAAAGTATTCAACGGACCACGAGTGGGTTCGTGTCGAAGCTAATGTCGCCACTATTGGCATTACCGATTTTGCTCAGGGTGAGCTGGGAGATGTCGTATTTGTAGAGCTTCCCGAGGTGGGCAGCGATGCCGATAAAGATGAGCCATTGGGAACAGTTGAAGCCGTGAAAACTGTGGCCGATCTGCTGGCCCCAATTTCGGGAAAAGTTATAGAAATCAACGAAGGGCTCAATGATCAGCCTGAAGTGGTCAACAGCGACCCTTACGGCGAGGGTTGGATGGTAAAAATTGAAATAAGCGACATTGATGAGCTGGATTCCCTGATGGATGCCGCTGCTTACCAGGAGCATATCGGGTAAAAGTATGGTTTACATCCCCAATACAGATGCTGACCGGCAAAAAATGCTGGAAAGCATTGGCGTGGATTCATTTGAAAAGCTGATTGAATCCGTTCCCTACACGCTGCGAGAAAATGTCAGCCTGGAGCTGCCGGAGCCCTTATCTGAGCTGGAAATTGAGCAAGAGCTGGAACGTCTGGCCGCTAAAAACCTTCCAGCTGCATCTTCCATCAGTTTTATGGGTGGCGGCGCCTATGACCACTTTATCCCCAAGGTCGTCGATTTTCTCATCTCCCGCTCAGAATTTTATACCGCCTACACCCCCTATCAGGCGGAAGTCAGTCAGGGCACGCTCCAGGCGATGTATGAGTATCAGTCAATGATTTGCGCCCTTACTGGTATGGATGTGAGCAATGCCTCGATGTATGACGGCGCCACCGCCATGACCGAAGCGGCGATGATGGCCAAAAGCCTGAGCAAATCAAATCGTATCCTGGTTTCTGCTGCTGTTCATCCCCACTATCTTAAGGTGCTGAAAACCTATGCCGAAAGCCTAAAGCTTGAGATTGTGATGGTTCCTCTTCTTGAAAATGGCGTGACTAATATTGGCACATTGTCAGAGCTTCTCAAGAAGTCTGCCGCCGCTGTCATTGTTCAGAGCCCTAACTTTTTCGGCCTTTTAGAAGAGTGCGAGCCAATGGTAGAATTGGCACATCAGGCTAAAGCGCTGTTTATCCAGGGCGCGGACCCCATCGGGCTGGCGATTTTCAAGGCTCCCGGTGACATCAATGCTGACATCGTTTTTGCCGAAGGACAGTCTCTGGGCAATCATCTCAATTTTGGCGGTCCCTATCTGGGTGTCTTTGCTGCCAAAGGAAAATATATTCGCAAAATGCCAGGGCGCATCGTGGGCGCCACGCTCGATGCGCAAGGTCGACGCGGTTTTGTTCTCAATCTGCAGACGCGTGAACAGCATATCCGCCGCGAAAAAGCCACCAGCAATATCTGCACAAACCAAGGTCTGGTCGCTCTGGCTTCCACCATATATATGGCGCTGATGGGGAAAAACGGCTTGCGAAAAGTAGCCGAATTATGTGCCCATAAAGCCCATTACCTGATGGATGAAATCTGCAAAGTTGATGGATTCTCCAGGGCTTACAATGCACCGTTTTTTAAGGAATTTGTCATAAAAACACCCAGGCCATCCCGAGAGATTTTGATTCAGGCTGCCAAAGAGAATATTCTGTTCGGCATCCCGCTGGAAAGGTTTTTTCCTGAGAGAACGCACGAGCTGCTCATTGCCGTTACCGAAAAACGGACTAAAGCTGATTTGGATGTGCTGGTCAATTTCTTTCGGTCGCTATGAAAGTTCACGATTACCTGCTGAGCTTTCCCGCTCAGAATAAAGCGGGGCATTTTGTCCTTATTGACCCTGATGAACGCAGTGTGGAAGAGCTTCCTGCAGTTAGCAAAGCGATTTGCGAAGCCGGTGTGGATGCCATTTTCGTCGGAGGAAGTTTGCTATTGCGCCCCGATTATCCCGCCAAGGTGAAAGCCATCAAGTCGGCAGCCACGATTCCGGTGATTCTTTTCCCGGGCAGTCTTTCCCAGATTGCCGGCGGATTTGATGCAGTGCTTTTTCTGTCGGTTATCAGCGGACGCAATCCTGATTATCTTTTTGGTGACCATGTGATGGGTGCGCCGCAGATTCTGGCGTTAGGACTGGAGCCCATTTCCACAGGCTATATGCTCATCGAAAGCGGACGCACCACCACGGCAGAATTTATGAGTAATACTCGTCCCATTCCTGCCCATAAGCCCGATATCGCTGTGGCTCACGCGCTGGCAGCCCAGATGATGGGCTTCAAAATGCTCTATCTGGAAGCTGGCAGCGGCGCCGACCACCCTGTTCCTGAAACAATGATCGCGGCAATCCGGAAATTTGTCCAGATTCCCATCATTGTGGGCGGCGGAATTCGTGATATCGAAACGGCGGTGATGAAGATTCGGGCCGGAGCTGATTTTATTGTCACGGGCAATCTTTTCCAGGAGAATGGCGATTTTGCCCTGATGAAAGCTTTTGCTGAGGCGATTCATCAGGCAAAATCCGTCTGAATTTCAGCCGGCAACGCTTTTATTTCCGGCGCTTTTCCCGTATCTTAAACTATGCGTGCCATTCTTAAAGATTTTTTTAACTATTTACGGGTGGAACGGAATCTGTCGCCGAATACACTGGATGCCTATACCATTGATTTGCAACGTTATGTGGCCTGGCTTACCGAGCGGAATATTAGTCACCCGGCTCACCTGAAACGAGAAGATTTGACTAATTTTATTCTTGAATTATACCGGATTCCCCTCAGTCGGCGAAGCATTGCCCGGAACCTCTCCGCCATTCGCATGTTTCATAAATTTATGTTGGGAGAAGGTTACATCTCAGAGGATATCGCCGCGGTGGTGGAGCTTCCAAAGCTGGGTAAATATCTGCCCCAGACGCTGGATATTCCCGAAGTGGAAGCCTTTTTGGACCTTATTGATACAGACACAGATTTAGGATTGCGAGATCGGGCAATGTTTGAATTGCTTTACGGCAGCGGCTTACGAATTTCTGAGCTGATTAAAATTCGCCTTCCCGAATTACTTTTCTCAAGCGGTGTGATACGCGTCCTGGGCAAAGGACGCAAAGAACGTGTCGTGCCTCTCAGCGGCGAATCTATTGAATGGCTGAAGCGCTATATTGCCCGAAGCCGCGGTGAGCTGGCAAAAAAGACCATCAAAGGTGAAAATTATCTCTTTTTGAATGTCCGGGGCACGCCGATTTCCCGTATGGGCGTCTGGAAGCTCATACAGAAATATGTGCAACTCGCTGGAATTAATAAAGATGTAAGTCCTCATACTTTTCGCCACAGCTTTGCCACGCATCTTTTGGAAGGCGGAGCTGATCTCCGCTCAGTTCAGGAGATGCTGGGACACGCCAGTATTGCCACAACCCAGATTTATACCCACCTGGACCTGGATTTTGTTCGGGAGGTTTTCACCACTTATCATCCCCGCGAAAGGAAAAAGTTTTTATGAATACGGAGTTTATTCAAATATTATTACTGGCGCCACCAATACTATTTGCTCTCTCGTTTCACGAGTTTAGTCACGGTTATGTGGCTAATCAATTTGGTGATCCTACGGCTAAAATGCTGGGTCGGCTCACCCTCAACCCTTTGCGTCATCTAGATCCCTTTGGCACCATTATGATTTTTTTGGTGCATTTCGGCTGGGCCAAGCCGGTGCCGGTGAATATTTACAATTTGCGGAATCCCCGGCAGGATATGCTCTGGATTGCTCTGGCCGGGCCTGCTTCAAATATGCTCCTGGCCCTCATCACAGGTGTTTTGATTCGCCTCATTGGCCCCGACAATATGCAGGTCTATCAGCTCGATCTGCCAGCTCTGCTTAAACTGATGCTTATTTTTAACCTGAAAATCAATCTGGCGCTGGCGGTTTTTAATTTGCTGCCTATCCCACCTCTCGATGGGGGACGAATTCTGAGGGGACTCACACCACCGCAATATGATCATTTTGTAGATAAGATTGAAGCCGTGGGACCCATGGCGCTGATGGGGCTGATTATTTTTGGGATGCTCACCAAAATCTCTATCTTTGGCTTTATCATCTGGCCCTTTGTGAATTTTTTCTCAATGGTTTTTGCCGGAGCCACATTTTGAGAAGGCTTCTGATTTTCCAAAAAAGACTGAAGAAATTGCTAAATTTGAAGCAAATTAACAACCAGCAATCACTTTTTCTATCCCTTCTCATCGGGAAAAATGGATTTGTCACTGAGAAAAGCTTCAACGGGAGAATGAGCGGTGTCTGAATCAAAGCGTCTGGGCACGCCCCGTAAAAAAGAGGTCCACTTCAAGCCGATTATCGAGCGGCGTAAACCCTCCCGTTCGCTGCGCTGGCTGCTGATGCTGCTTTTTGCCGTATTATGGCTGCTTTACTATTTGACAAAATTAATGCATTAGAAAGGAATCAAAATGAAACTCATCGAATGCGTACCTAACTTCAGTGAAGGCAGAGACCTTCAAAAAATCAAGGCCATCACCGATGCCATCGAATCGGTAAAAGGCGCCAGGCTGTTGGATGTGGACCCCGGCGCAGATACAAATCGCACGGTTGTCACTTTTGTAGCCGATCCGGAATCTGTGGTGGACGCAGCTTTTCTGGCAATACAAAAAGCCTCAGAACTCATTGATATGCGTCAGCACAGCGGAGCTCATGCCCGTATGGGTGCGACGGACGTTTGCCCTTTCATACCGGTGGCCGGCGTCACGGTTGAGGAGTGCATCGCTCTGGCAGAAAAATTGGCTGAGCGGGTGGCTGACGAGCTTTCTATTCCCGTCTATCTTTATGAAAATGCCGCCCGTGAAGAGAAGCGCCGCAATCTGGCCACCATTCGGCAGGGTGAGTATGAAGGCTTGGCCGATAAACTTAAAGACCCAGCCTGGCAGCCTGATTTTGGTGAAGCTATTTTCAATGCCAAAAGCGGCGCCACTGTCATCGGGGTTCGGGAATTTCTCATTGCCTACAACGTGAATCTTAATACCCGTGACCGAAAACTGGCTCATGATATTGCGCTCACCATTCGCGAGCAGGGCCGCCTGAAAAGAGACAGTACCGGCGCCGTGATGAGCGATGAAGCTGGTAATAAACTTCGGGAACCCGGTCTGCTCAAAAACTGCAAGGCCGTAGGCTGGTACATTGACAGTTATCAATGCGCCCAGGTTTCCATCAATCTTACTGACTATAATGTTACCAATGTTCATCACGCTTTTGAAGCCGTTGCTGCCGAAGCTCATAAAAGGGGGTTGCGGGTCACCGGCAGCGAACTGGTTGGGCTCATTCCCCTGAAAGCTATCAAAGAAGCCGGCGCCTTCTACCTGGAGCGACAGGGAAAATCTGCAGGCGTCCCAGATGAAGAGCTCCTGCGTATTGCCGTGCAGAGTCTGGGCTTGGCGGAGTTGACGCCTTTCAAGCCGGAAGAGAAAATCATAGACTATATGGTGGCGCCCGAAGATGCCGCGCCCTTGGTGAAAATGACTTTGCGGGAATTTGCCAATGAACTCTCTGTAGATTCTCCCGCTCCCGGCGGCGGCAGTGTGTCGGCTGTCAGCGGAGCCCTTGCCGCCGGACTTGCTTCCATGGTCGCCCATCTCACCATCGGCAAAAAGGGCTATGAAGCGCAGCAAGGTACGATGCTGAAGCTTCCCGTAAAAGCCCAGGCGCTAAAAGATGCGCTTCTCAAGCTGATTGATGACGACACCACTGCTTTTAATCAGGTTATGGCGGCGATGAAGCTTCCCAAAAAGAGCGATGAGCAAAAGGCAGCCCGTGCTGAAGCGATGGAAATTGCTACACAGCAGGCGATTCGTGTACCATTGACCGTGGCGGAATTGTCCTTGGAAGCGATGGAACTCTGCGAAATTGTCGCGCGCGATGGCAATACAAATTCCCTCAGCGATGCCGGTGTGGGCGCACTGCAGGCTCTGGCGGCCCTAGAAGGCGCTATTATGAATGTGATGATCAATCTCCCCGGCGTCACCGATGAAATATTTAAGACTGAGACGAAAAATAAAGCAGATAAACTCCTTTCCAAAGGACGCGCCCTGAAAGAAAAAATCACTGCCGGTGTGTGGAAAACGTTGAATCAGTAAGATGAGAAATATTTATAGAATCATCTCATTAAGTTCTGAATATTTACAAATTTATAGTTATAGTAAACAGATAGACACAAATTCCAAATCTGCTATATCAAAAGCGAAACTGCTCTTGCCTGGCCTGGTTCGGGGAATCAACGCGCTTCAAGAAATGTCAAAATTCTAAAAGAAACCCTATGCCAATTAGAAAAACAGAAAACACGGCAGACGATGAGAAAAGACTTTCATTTAAGCAGGTTTGATTGAGTTTTATAAAAAGATATCATTATGAATGAAAAATACCCCAAAAATATTGACCAACAATTAACAGAGTGGCGAAAACAATTCGATAAAGAAATCCCGGAAAAAGTTGGGCTGGCTTTTTATACGAATCTAGATGGTGATATTGAAATAGAAGTCTATATGGCTAACGATAATATGTGGATGAGTCAACAAATCATGTCTATCCTTTTCGGCGTGGAAGAACATACGATCACATATTACATTCAGGAAATATTTAAAAGCGGTGAATTGGAAAAAAATCCAACGACTCGAAATATTCGAGTTGTTCGAACAGAGGGTAAACGACAAGTAACCCGTGAAATTCAGTTCTATAATCTTGATATGGTGATATCAGTGGGTTATCGGGTTGATTCGATCAAGGCAACGCAATTCAAAAAATTTGCCACCCGTGTGCTGCATGAATACATACAAAAGGGCTATGTTCTCAACGATGAACGATTTAAAAAAGGCAGAAAATTTGATGATGCCTATTTTAAGGAAATGCTTGAAAGAATCAGAGATATTCGCTTAAGTGAACATCGGCTGTGTCTTCAAATTCCGGATATCTTTGCCCTTGCTTCCGATTATGATAAGAACAGTCAGATAAGCAAGGAGTTTTTTGCCTTTATTCAAAACAAACTGCATTACGCCATCGCCGGAGCGACTGCTGCTGAAATAATACATTCTCGAGCTGATTCAACAAAAGAAAACATGGGCTTAAGCTCATGGGCACATTCTCCAAGTGGAAAGATTTATAAAACAGACATCACTATGGCAAAAAATTATATTAATCAAGAAGAATTGCACAGCTTGCGCTTGGCAGTTAGCGCTTTTCTCGATTTGGCTCAAATGCGGGCTGAAAGGCAATTACCGACGACGATGCAGGACTGGATTAATTTTATGAGCAATTTTCTGGACTTAAACGGCTACCCAATTTTGGCAGGTTTGGGAAAAATCAGCAAAGAAAAAGCTGATGAAAAAGCGATGGAAGAATACTCTAAATTTCGACTTATTCAAAATCGTAATTATGATGGCGATTTTGAGAAAATGCTCAAAAAAATTGATGAAAAAATAATGCTCAAGGCGGAGAAAAATGAAAAATCTCATACCCCATTTTATCGCCGAGAAATATGAACAAAAGCAATTTGCGGGAAAATTTCAGGCCGTAAGTATCTTTCTGGACATCTCCGGTTTTACGCCAATGAGCGAAGCATTGATGAAACATGGTAAAGAAGGCGCTGAAATTTTATCACAAATCATCAACAATGTTTTTGAACCAGTGATCGCTGCTGTTTACGAGGCCGAAGGATTTATCTCTAGCTTTGCCGGCGATGCGTTTACCGCCATCTTCCCAAATTTAGAAAGGGTCGATTTGGCAGTCATAGGCGCGCTTGAAATCAAGCAAGTTTTCCAAAAAATCGGCAAACAACAAAGCAAATATGGGGAATTTGAGCTTTTTGTCAAATTGGGTCTCTCTTATGGCTGGGTTGAATGGGAAATCATCGGGACGAATAAACATAAAGCTTATTTCTTTCGAGGTGAGGCGATTGATGCTTGTGCCCATTCTGAGCATCAGTGTGAGAAAATGGATATTGTTTTGGATGATAAGCTTTTTCAAAAGCTTCAATCTGAAAAAATTGAGACAGTGATTCTTGATCATCCTTACCGAAAACTCATCGGTCTTGATCAAAGGGAGCAAATATTTGAGAAAGTCGTTAAAAATTATTCGCTAGCACCGGATATTTTGGAAAAATTTGTGCCGGATTCTGTTATTGCACAGAAGATTCAAGGTGAATTTAGAGATATTGTCGCTGTATTTATCTCCTTTCGAGAGATGTCTTCGGAACAAATGACGCCTATTTTTATTGAGATGATCGCGTTATCGGATCAATTTGGCGGTTTTATTGATGCCATCGATTTTGGCGATAAAGGGGCAAATAGCCTGGTGATTTTTGGCGTTCCTCAATTATATGATAAAAATCTGCAGAGAGCTTTAGATTTTGCATTATCTATGTCGTTAAAGTTTTCCGGAAATATTCGTATAGGTATAAACAAAGGGCTTGTATTTGCAGGGTTTAAGGGGTTTGCGATCCGGGAAATTTATGGCGTTTTAGGCGCGGCGATCAATCTTTCAGCAAGATTGATGATGAAGGCAGATTTTGGTGAAATCCTGACCATTGAGGAGATCAGCAAAACAAGTCATTATCTGTTTAAATACTTGGGCGAATTTCCATATAAAGGGCTTGCCAAATCTTTAAGAACTTACCTGCTGCATTCTAAAAAGAAGAATGCTGCAACGGTTTTTTTCAGCGGCAAAATGCTTGGCAGAGACAGAGAACTTGACGT
Organism: Fidelibacterota bacterium; assembly: GCA_011049095.1. Lineage (GTDB taxonomy): Bacteria > Fidelibacterota > Fidelibacteria > Fidelibacterales > DSDE01 > DSDE01. Next base: position 1,947 of record DSDE01000434.1, on the reverse strand, counting down.
TTTAAGAAACCATGCATCTCCTTTGAAAAAAAATAAATTTGCCGGTATTATCACCATTTACGGAGAAGCGGGGATGGGCAAAAGCCGTCTGGTTTATGAATTTCTCAAAGAGATGGAATATTCAGAGCGAATCTTTCTGCAAAGCGACAATATTCTCAAAATCAGTATGAATCCTTTTAAATATTTTTTGCACAGCTTTTTTAAGCAGTTGGAATCGGCAGATAAAGAGAGCCGTAAGAAAAACTTTGAGGAACTTTATGCAAGCCTGCTAAAGGAGCTAAGTGCGCTGCAGGATGCACGAAAAGATGAAATCATTTCAGAATTACGAAGAACCCAATCCATTTTGGCGTCACAAGTGGACATATTTTATGAAAATTCTCTTTACGAACAGCTTGATCCCAAGAAACGATATGAAAATACCATTTTTGCGTATAAAGTGCTTTTTAAAGGTTTAAGTCTGTTAAAACCCCTTATCATTCAAATCGAAGATATTCACTGGCTGGACGAAGATTCACACATCGTATTTCAGAATATTTGCCGCAATATTGATGATTATCCCATCATGATTTTAGCCACCAGCCGCTTTTATGATGATGGCAGCAAAGCTCAAATCAGAGCAGATAAAGCGCTTTTACAGCGAGAGATTGTTTTGGACAAATTGGAAGAATCCGCCGCGAATGCCTTTACGGAGCTGAAATTAGCAGGGAAAGCGCATCAGGATTTATTGCAGTTAATTAAGCAAAAAACCGAATTTAATCCATTTTATATTGAACAGTTTATCAGTTATCTCAAAGAGAATGCGTTCCTGATTGCAGAGCAAGGATTCTTTAAACTGAAAAATGCTCACATAGAAATCCCGGGCAGTGTGAGCGCCATCCTTGTGGCCAGAATTGATCGTTTGGAAACGGAGCTAAAAAACATTCTGCAGATCGCTTCGGTTTTGGGTCGTGAAGTCGAGCTAAAAATCTTATTCGCCTTATTGGCTTTGTACGAAAACAAAAGTGAAAATATTTTGCGGGCATTAACTAAAATTGAAGAACAGCGTTTATGGGCTAAAGTTGCTGAAATTAAATATATTTTCCAGCATGCCCTGCTGCATGAAGCCGTTTATGAAATGCAGCTAAAAGCAAGGATTCGAGAATTACATGGTTTAGCTGCCAACTCATTATTAAATATTTATGGTGATTCTGAAGATAGCTATTATGAGATTGCCAATCACTGCGACCGGGCTGAAAATTGGGCAAAAGCCCTGGCGTATTACCAGAAAGCTGGGGACTATTACAAAAAGAGATATGAGAATGCGAAGGCGCTTGATTGCTTTGACAGATTTTTAGAAATTGCTGCGAGATTGGATACTGATCAAAAGAATATTCTCAAAGTATCAAGAAATAAAGGAAAAGTGCTTGAGCTCATCGGCAAATGGGATAAGGCAGAGCAGGATTATCGAAAAAATATAGACCTCGCGGCAGAAGCGAATGATGATATCGTATTGGCGGAGTGCAAATGTGATTTAGGTGCTTTATTGCGAAATAGGGGACTGTATAGTAATGCAATGGAACTGTTTAAGTCTGCAAAAATTACTGCTGAGGAAAATCACGATAGACGATTATTGGCAGGGGCATTGGGCAATATGGGAATTGTGTCTGCTGATCAAGGTGATTATATTGAAGCAATGAAATGCCACAAAGAACAAAGGGAAATCTGCCTGGAAATAGGGGATAAAAGCGGTTATTCAAAAGCGGTAGGCAATATGGGAATTTTGTATCATCGGCAAGGTGATTTTTGCAATGCGATGAACTACTATGATGAAGCTAAGAAAATTTGTTTGGAAATAGGGGATAAAAGCGGTTATTCAAGAGCAGTGGGTAATTTGGAAAATGTGTATAAAGAACAAGGCGATTTTCCCAAGGCAATGGAATGCTATGAAGAAGCTGTAGGGCTTGGCAG
>DSDE01000158.1 GCA_011049095.1 Fidelibacterota bacterium | reverse complement strand
TTCGGGAAAAAGAAGATTGTGTTTGAAGGCGGAAAAGAGACGTGGCGCGATGAGGAGCACAAAACGGAAGCCTACAATAATTATTTTAGCTTGCATAACTGTATAGTCTATCACAAATCACGCTTTACACGTCTCCCGCCTTCAGGCAGAATCTTCCCCGAATTTGTGACAGCCCCGGTCACTGATCCGTCAGTTGACGGTCGAAGTGCGGTCACTGAGCGGAGTCGAAGTGTTGCTTAATTTGGACCTGTCCGTCCCCTGACGGATCAAGCCAAATTAAGATGAAATAGTATGAGAATACCAGATGTGCTTCTTAGGGTTCCACTAAGAAATACACAATCTTGTTTTGTAACTGATAGTAAATAATTGCTTGGCCATCGCACTCCAGATTATTTAGGACAGCAGTGGTTTTGGTCATAATCTTACTCCTTTTCCCCTGTTGTAATCTGCACTTTTCGCCTGATCTGCTTTCCATTCTGGTCGGTGACAGAGAGGATATAATTGCCAGTTTTTGGGCTCACCGCCATTTTGTGAGGCGATTCGGTCATTCCCAAATAAAAATCATCGAGATACCAGAACAAGACAGCGTCCTTTTCTGAATGAAGCGCCTCAAAAACCACCGCCTCCAGCCTGCCGCCCAGGCTTCGGGGAATCAGAATTTTCGCATCGGTTTCAGGGTAGAGAAAATCAATAACAGGCGTTTGGGAAATATTGCAGTCGGGATGAAAAGGAGGCAGGGCTTCCTGCGGATGGGTTCGGCGATAAAACCAATCCATCGCCGGCGGCAGCGTGAAAAAACTGCAGCGTACCATTTTTGACGGTGAATAACACTCGCTGTTGACCTGATATTGCTGGGATGAATCGAGAAATACGATTTTATGATACGTGCAGAGGGGCGAATTCAAGCCGGCAAAGGGCGCCATTTTGCTAACCACGTGGGAACAGTTTTTACCGGCGCGAAAACCACTCTCCTGACAAATTTCAATTTCAGTCATATCAATTTCGGGCATCGCAAACCAACGGGGCTCCTTCTGGATACGATTAAAAATGTCGAACATCAATGGCGCCGCTGCTTTCAGTCCGGTCAAGTCGGGCCGCCCCTCGCCGCTGCTGTTGCCAACCCACACGCCTACTGTATATTGGGGTGTCACACCGATGGCCCAGGCATCACGAAAACCCATACTTGTGCCGGTTTTCCAGGCAATGGGCAGGGCGGATTCATAATGCATCCATTGCCCGTCATGGTCGGGACGCTTCAGCTCTTTCAGCGCTTCCAAAAGGGCGTAAACCGCACCGGGACTGTATTCCATAGAAGAATGAAACTCTTGATTATCATGCTCTTCTATGGTTTTCAATTCTGTAAAGGCATACTCCTTAAACACGGGTCCATTGGCGATGGAGGCCAGACCGGAATAAGCCCGCACCAATTCCCAAAGGGTGCATTCCACACCACCTAAAATCAGCGTCAGCCCATAGTAGTCGCTCCCTTTATTAATATGATTGAAATGGAGCTGCGTCAAGCGGTGATAAAATTTCTGCACGCCATAGCGAGAAAGGAGCCGAACCGCCGGCACATTGAGGGAGCGAGCCAGAGCTTCCGACGCCGGAACCGCGCCCCGATAGCTGCGGTCAAAATTCTCCGGCTGATAGCCCCCAAAATTGACGGGGATATCAGCCACCAGCGCATCGGGGAGAAGCAGCCCTTCATTAAAAAGGGAGACAAAAAGGAAGGGTTTCAGGGCGCTTCCCGGGCTGCGTGGCGCGATGACATTATCAACATAGCCCGCGTTATCATTCTCATAGATCAGGCCGCTGTTGCCGATATAGGCCAATACCGATTTACGCTCATTGTCTGCCACCAGCACTGCCAGATTCTCGATATGGTTATTTTTCAATCGCTTGTGGTGAATCTGCGTCGCTTCCAGGCAGCGCTGCTGAAGCTCAAGATTAATCGTGGTCTGAACAAATTTCGTCGGGTCCACACCATCTGACAGCAGCTTATTGGCAAAATGGGGCGCCCAATCGGGTATGCTGCGAATTTGCTGCGGTATTTTTTCCGCCAGGGCCAGCATATAGCTTTCATTATCAATCGCACCTTTCTCCCTCAATTTGAGAAGGAGTCCATCCCGTTTTCGCTTCAGTTCATCGCTGTTTCTCCCTGGAAAGAGGAGCGACGGATCATTGGGCAAAACCGCCAAAAGGGCCGCCTCAGCCCAGGAGAGCTCTCCGGCCCGCCGACCAAAATATTTTACAGCCGCTGCTTCCACTCCCACAATATTTGCGCCCAGGGGACAATTGTTAGCGTAGATTTTTAGGATTTCATCTTTAGAATAGCTCAGCTCCAGCCGCAGCGCCTGAATCATCTCAATCAGCTTTTGGGGAATGCTGCGGGGTGGATTCTTTTTCGCCAGCCGGATTACCTGCATCGAAATGGTGCTGCCGCCGCTGATAATTCGCCGATGTTTCAGGTTGAGACGCAGCGCGCGGGCCAGCGCCAGGGGGTCCACACCGGGATGATAATAAAATCGCTTATCCTCGAAAGTCAGCAGCGCGCTCACATAGTTTTGGGGAAGGGAATCCGTGGCAGGAAATCGCCACTGCGCATCCTTTGCCAATCGGGCGCTGATGATTCTGCCCTTGCAGTCCAAAAGCGCCAGCGAGCGGTCTGGATTCATCAGCGCTTGGGGAAGGCTATTCCAGAAAGCGATGGCCAGCGCCACAAATAGGAGCGTAAAGAGCTTTCTCCTTGAGAAATATCTTTTCAGCCCGCCAATCCTCACGGCTCGATGGATATCCAGGAACCACTGCTCCTGGCGACGATAGATTCCTGATACATGGCATTCACCTGCACCGGCGCTAAATAAAAGCTGCCCGAATATGCGGCATTAAAAATCAGCTTGAATGTGGCTGTTGTATCTCGTTTGAGTCCAAAATAGAAAAGAACCCGGTCATCACGGCTGTCCATAAAATCAGGATTGCTGTAGGCTCGAGAATCTCCTTGATTCAAATTGCGGTGCAGCTCCCAGCCAGAGGGAATGAGAAAGCTTAGGGCCAAATTTTTATAATCGATCGCCCTGCTCAGGTTTTTCACCTGAATTTCGACAAAGAAATCCTGACCCCGCTTTAAGCTCTTGACGCCAATGGGTTTACCGTCAGCGCTGAAATAGTCTGCCCTCAGCGCCAGCCCCTGACTCAGCGCTTGCAGCTCCTTGAGACGAGGCAGTCCGCAGCGGACAAGACTCAGATAAATATCATCTTTACCAATATTTTTTACGTTCACGGTCTGGCCAAAATCGGCCTTTTCCAGTGGGTGGCTTTCGATTGTGTGAAGGGATATTTTCTCCTGGCTGCTCTGTTTTCCTATTTGGAGAAGATAGCGCATCGTATCAGAAGCCGAACTGTAATTTTTCCCCAACGCCAGAAGCGAAGTGCCCAGCGTTTGGGTGTTAAAATGGTCACTTTGATTGATCTCGCGGATGAGGCTGTTCGCCAGGTGAAAAGCCTGTTCCTTCATCTGCAATTCATTGGCTATCAGGAGCATCACCGCTTTGTCCCGCAGAGCTGAGGCAAAATCTTCCGAAAAAAGCGGGTATTCGGCGGCAAGGCCAGAATTACCGGTAAGCAGTTTTTCAGCCGTCTCACTGAAACCGCTGCGCTGATAAGCTGCCGCCAGAAACCAGGGGCTCAGGGGATTCTCCATCTTCCCTTCCCGCAGTCGGTTCATCGCGCCCATCATCCCCTTTTCATAAAGCGCCAGCACATAGAGCCGATACGCCTGGACAGCTTCGTCATAGCTGTTTTTCCACGTCCAGCCATTGGCCAGTTTATTTTGTGCCTGCAGCCAGCGGCGAGTGAGATTTTCCGGTACATGATAGCCTTTCTGCTTTGCCTCATAGAGAAAATGTGCGGCATAAACCGAAGCCCAGCCATTGAGATAATCGCTGCCAGGCCAATAGCTGAAATCACCGCTGCCCGTGCTAAATCCACTAATTTTACGGACAGCTTCACGAATATTTCCTTCAAGGCGGTCCATTTCGGCGAAATCAAGTTTCGTCAGATTTCCCAGATAGAGTTGGGGGAAAGCCGCTGAGACCGTCTGTTCCAGGCAGCCGTGGGGATATTCGAGAAGGTATTTCAGTTTGCCGCTGAGATCAATCGCAGGAATTTGAGAAATTTCGGCAATGGCGCGGTTATAGCCGGGAATACCAATGGGCTCGACATCAATGGTCCGCGATTCGCCCGCCGGAATGAGCATTGCCTTACGCTCGCAAAATTCCGCCGCCGGATAGCGAATTTCAATGTCAAAATTGTATTCTGACTGCTCTCCCCCGCTGCTGACTTGTACGGCAATGCGACCGGTTCCGTGGCGCTCACCGGTTTTCATTGTAAAATTCTCGGTGAACTCACTTTTCCCTTTCACGGCAATACTTTTACGGCTATCACCTTCGATGGAAAAATGGTCATCGCCACGCACCTGAATCTGCACCTTCCGGATGATGGAATCACCAATGAAAACCGTCACCGGCAGTTTCAAAGTCTCTCCCGGCGTGAGAAGCCGCGGCGCCGAGGCAATGACCATCAGCGGCTTCTTCACCGGCACCCGTTTAAGAGCATAGCCATAAGCATCGCCATCAGCCGCCACCACCATAGCCCGAACCGCTCCGGTATAGAGGGGCATACGCAAGCTGTGGCTCTTTTTCTCACCGGCTTCCAGGGAAAAGGGCCCCGCAAAGCTCACTACCGGTTTGAATCGGTTGATGAGGGGAACATCCTGCAGGCCATCACCATATTCGCCACCGCCAACTGCCAGCAAGCTATTAAAGGTCAACCCTTTGCGACCCAAGACATATTTGTAAATATCCCAGGTGCGCACACCCAGCGCCTGCTTCGAATAAAAATAGTTGTAGGGGTCCGGTGTATTGAAGCGGGTAAGGTCCAGCAAGCCTTCGTCCACCACCGCCAAAGTGTAGCTCATGGGCTTATCATTTTTCTCAAAAACAGTAATGGTATAAGGCGCATCCGGTGCCAGCGCCGCATCCATTTCCAAATGCGGATGGAGAATTTTATCATCGTTGTAAATCGCGAGATTCTGCACGCCGTAGAGACGCACCGGCAGATCATTTTCCGTTTGATCAAAGGGTTGCAGATACCAGACAGAAACATAAATATTGGGGCTCATCGCTTCCGAAAGCGCTATGTCGATTTTGGTGAAATCGGCGCTGGTCTCCCGCCAGAACATTTCCAGCGCCTCATCTCCTTTCTCAAGGGTGATTAGAGCCATTGCTCCGGCACTGCTGGGAAAACTGACTGTCGCTGTTTCACCTACCGCGTATTTCTCCTTGTCGGCGCTGAGCATAAGCCTCGTTTCGCCATCGCCCAGCCCATCACGGGGTCTTCCAGCCCAGCCTGGCCAGTCCACATAGACGATTTTTCCGCTGGCGTGACCATCGGTGTCGCTAACCTTTATCAGATAGCGTCCCCACGCTTCCCTGTCTATCTGGAAAGTGTAGGTTCCCTTGCCATCCAAACCGGTTTCAACGAGTCCCTCCATCACGGCGCTGACGTACATATTCCGGCGATAATTTCTGAGAAATTCCTCCCCTTGGTCCCACCACCAGCGCCATTCCAGCTTATAGAGCTCTACTTTAATGTTTTTACGCGGCACCGGTTTTCCCGATTGATCTACTGTGAGAATCTCAATCTTGTGCTGAGCATCAGTCACGAGAATTCCATTTTTATCTCCGACTGCCACCTTCAAGCCAACATAATTTTCAAAAGAGAAATAATCAATGCTGTACACATCGCTGCTAAAGGCGCCACCTGGCTCAAAAACCCGTGTAAACAGTTCTGCTTTCAGGCGACCGGCGCTCTTTTCTTTATTGGTTTTAATCGTAATCTCCCCCTTGCCATTGGCATCGAGGGTGTCGTCAAAGATTTTTTCTGAATCATAATTATAGCGCTCACCGGGAAAATTAAAGGCATAGTCCGGGAATTTCTCAAAATTCACCGGCGCCTGAAAATAGTGCAGCTCCACATCGGCTCTCAGGTTTTGTGCCGGCGCGCCGTGAAGCCATTCCGCCTGGAGCATCAGCTTATTTACTGTGCCGGGCTTTAGATAGCTCAGCGACTGATCATAATGGATTTTCAGCCGGTTGGGCATAATGGCTTCAACTTTGATGCTTTTAGAGAAAACAGCGCCACCCACTTCGATCTTCAGCAGATGATTGCCAGTGAGCCCTTTTGCCAGTGTGGGAATTGGGAAATAATAGAAACGGTTGACATGCTGCGTGATGCTTTTCTCAAAAATCTGCCGCCCCTGTGGATCGGTCAGAATCGCTTTCACCGGATGGTCCTGGGGAATGCGCTTATCAGGATCATCCAACAAAAAAACAATATGCAGCGTGTCGCCGGGACGCCAGACACCCCGCTCACCGTAGATAAATCCGTTGAGGCCTTCTTTCCGCTTCATTCCCGCCACATCAAATTTGCTCATAGAAAGAGGCTCCCCTTCCAAAAGGCGCAAGACATTCCGCTGTTTTCCCTTTTCTGCCACCACGAAGAAGGGTTTTTCCTCTTTCTCATAGCGGGCAAAACCGTTGGCGTCGCTCTTCGTCGTGCCAAGAAGCTCCAGTGAATAGGAGTAGAATTTGATATCGGCATTTGCCACCCCCTTGCCGCTCTTCAGGTCAGTGACAATAATCTGATATGCGCTTTCGCCGTCTGATTTGCAAATTAAGCCAATGTCCGACTGGAGTAGATTGATACTTTTTGACTTATTGTGATAATAGCCTGGTCGGCAAGGATTCTCCCGGTCTCGCCACCAATTGTAATTCCAATCATCATATTCATAGCCACCACCTCTCTGGAATCTCTGGAATGGTGAACTGTCCTGAGCCTCTGCTTCAGCTTCACAGCGGTAGAGGCTATAGCTCTGCCTGAAAGCAATTTCCAGACGATAAAAAGTCCCCGGCTGGAGAGCGGCTTTCGCCAGCAGATTCACCGAGAAATGATTCCAGTCTTTCAGATTCAGCGTTGAGTCGCCATCGAGGGGAATTTTCTCCTCAAAGATGATTTTCCCCACCCGATGGAGCTCCCGATTGCCATCAGGATCATTCACCTGGAGAAACTGGAGAATCGACTGCTCGGCGACCTCGATAATCCGCAGGTCCACCGCCGACAAATTCACCGCCGCAAATGAAAATAGCGACGTGCTCCCCTGAGGAATCATCACCCCATTGCTCAAAATTTTCAATTCCGGTTTGATATCATCGAAATCTATCGTTTCCTCGACAGTTTTGTGAATGCGGTCCCCAACAATATTGAGGACGCCGGGCTCGATGCGCACCGTCACTTTTCCGATCAGATTTGCCGTTGCCGCGCGGGGAAAGAGCTTGATTTTATTTTTTTGAATCAGCACAATCGTCTCCAATCCCTGAATCTGCACCAAACCTTCGAGAGATTGAGCGCCATTCAGCGGGTCGTTAAAGCTGATTTCAACAAATCTTTCCGGCTCTGTTATTGCTCTGATATCAGTCACTTTGAAATCTTCCATCGGATAGATGGCCACCGATTTCTTTTCTCGAAATTCGATGCCCAAAAAGCGGGCATCAAAGGCCAGTTCCAAGTCCCGCGGCGCTTTTCCCCTTTCCAGCGCCGCAATTTTGAAGTGATGCTGATGAACCGCTTCGGCGTGTTGCCATTCCACCGCCACATTTTTACCGAGATAACGAGCTTCCAAAACCTTTTCCAGCGCTGCAGGGTCAATGCGGTCCGATGCCGTTAGAATGCCTTCCACATCATAAAATCGCAGATCATCCACTCTGGAAATAGCGGGCTCTTTGAGAGAAAGCTGGAGATAGAGCTCCCGCACCTTCACCGAAAAATGGAACTTGGATTCCGGCAGGTTCACCTTCTCAAAAAAGCGGTTTAAATCCACCGTCACGCTGTATCTTTCCCCTGGCTCCAGCGGCTGCTCCGGCCTGATAAGCAGAGTTTGGCCATCTTCCCAAAGACAGCTTGCCTCTATTTTGGGGCTGATTTCAAGCTTATACCGGGAGAGATTTTGGGGAATCTGCAGCTCAGCGGCGCCAGCAAGCCCTTCACTGAAACGAAGCAATATCGGATCATAACGAGAAATTTCCCCCTGAGAATAGGCCGTTACATAGCGGGAAAGAGCATCATCGGGAATAGATGTCTGGACCGGTTTTTCCTTTTTGCCGCAGCCAATCAAAAGCAGCGAGATGGCGACCACGAACATTGTGATAATTCTCAAAATCCTTTTCTTTCCCACTATTTTACTCCTTCACCCGAGCATTATTCTGAAAGCCGAACATATTGATTTATCTGCTTATTCATTCTTGTTGCTAAGTCCTCGCTGCATATTACATTTTTATGCTTTGATAGTCAAATAAATATTAAAAAATTTGATAATGAATACGCGACAGTGAATTTGGAATATTGCATAAAGCCGCAGCGTACAAAAGCACAAATAAAAATAAAGTTTAGAGCCGGCTTTATCCGTGAAAATCCGTCTAATCTGTGTCATCTGTATTTGATGGATTAGACCAAAAAGTCGGACATTTCCGTCGGGGGCACACACTGAAAATATTTTCCCGGCAGTGCGTCTCGATACGTCCCGATACATCGGGACACTCGACGACATCATTCCACGGTCACTGAGCGGTGTGCTCCGGTCACCGAGCGGTGCACTGAGCTTGTCGAAGTGTGATTTCGGAGCGAAGTGGAGAAATCGTATCGAGGTGCCCATTGATTGCTGATTGCGGCGCACCGGACCTTGAGTGATTTTTCAGCGCTTTCACATTTGCTCATAGGATCCCCTGATTGTATGCGCTGAAAAATTGTATCGAAACGTCGGCCTTCTTTTTCTTTATTTTGCATAGACCATAATATGGTTTAAATTTAGCTCGGGAGGAAAAACCGATGAAATACAGCAAATCAATCAAACCCATATCCTATTTAAAAGCCCACGCATCCGCGCTCGTCAGAGAGCTCAATGAGAATAGCGAAACAATGATTATCACCCTCAATGGCGAGGCGAAAGTGGTGGTGCAGGATATCAAAGTCTATGAACAAATGGAGGATAGCCTGGCGCTGCTGAAAATATTGGCGCAAAGCTCAAAAAGTATTGCAGAAGACCGAGCCAAAACGCTGGATGATGCTTACTTGCATATCCGCCAACAAACTGCCAAATCGGAATTATGAAAAGCTATCAGATTTTTCTAAGCCCCGAAGCGGAAAATGACCTAATACATCTGCACCGTTACCTCTCTGAAAGAGAATCCGCTGAAAAGGCTGACCAACTGCTTGATGAACTGGAGGAACAGATTCGCAGTCTGGAAAACTTGGCGACACGAGGCCACTTTCCCCCGGAATTAAAACGCGTCAATGTGCTGAATTATTTAGAAATCCATCATAAAAATCTTCGCATCATTTATGAAATCGTTGCTGATAAGCTCTACGTTCACGCAGTGCTGGATATGCGCCGAAGTCTGCAAACACTCCTTCTGGAACGGCTCTTAAGATAAAAATCATTTCAACGGTTTTCTAATGAGATACAAATATAACGGTTAAAATCGTTGAGGAATTTTTTGTGGAAAACTACTATTCACCCAACGAAAGTCGGGGGCTATCATAATTTCCCCACCTCCCGGTCACTGATTTGTGATTGTTGATTGTTGATTGAAGAATTTGGTGGCGCTGCTCCGGTCACTGATCCGTCGGCTGACGGACGAAGTAACCGCCGGCGCACATATCGTATCATTCATTACGAGAGCAAGAAGCTTGCTATACTTTTATTCCAGCGGATTTTGGCTCAACATCTCCGCTTCGTCATCGTCATAGCCTAAATATGTCCAGTCGAGGACGCCATTTTCGCTGTGGCAGTTTGCGCAGGTGAGGGCGCCTTCCAAACGGATGCTATGGCTGATTTCCATGGAGGCATCGGCAGGAATCCATCGAGGTTCGACCTTCCCATCTGCTATATTTTTAACATCTTTGTAAGCTTTGGTATTCCATCCTTTGAGGAAATTGCCAGAGCCGTCATCCATAAAACGAATGAATTTATTCATCATATAAACGTCAAACATGGTGCCATACATCATTTTCATCATGCTTTTTTCCATCTCTTTAGAGGCAGCCTGTGCAGGCTTACCGTAGCGGTAATAGTCCGGCAGATTGTAGGGGACGAACATTCCGCCAAAGGGACCCCTATTCTGCAGGTCGATGTGCTGGCGGCCATTGAATTTTTTCATTGCATAGAGTTTGGATGGCTTCTTCTGCGCGATGGGGCGCATCACTTTTTCGTACCAACCGGCATAATCAAAATCCTGAAAGTCCGGCCAGACGTGCTCCGGCTGATAGAAGCTGTAGAGATTCTTGCCGTTGGGATTGTCGCCGATGGGATTTCCCAAAAAGGTGGCGTCGCCGTTCCACCATTTATAGACAATCCCCTCGCCGGGCAGATTTTTCTTCTCAATATCGTGATAAATGTAAATGCCCGGATGCTCCTCAAATTCTGTATGAGAAAAATCGCGCATGGTGGCGTTGTCAGGATGGAGCGACGGAATATGGCAGGTCTGACAAGCAATTTTCTCCGTGTGCATATTGAGAAAATCAGCCAGCTCTTCATTGTTGCTGTGGGGCGCATCGCTGTGGCATTTTTCACAGGTGACGGCCACATCCGGGAGGTCATTAGCCATCATCGTGGTGGTATGCTTTCCTTTGGCGATGTAATGTCCCTCGGTGGTGTGGCATTCGATACAAGAGACGCCGGCGGCGGCATGCACGTCCCAGCTTGGCGAAATGGGCGTTCCCCGCTTGCTGCCAGGATGGAGCACCCGCGGACGCTCTTTGCCGGTGTTCACCAGACTTTGCATAAAAGAAGGATCAGCTTCATCTACATAGATGTCACCGCCGAAATTATGCTGATGGCAACGAAGACAAGCCTGGCTGGAAGGACTTTCCACGGCGATGGCCGCCCGCATGGAACGGTCCTGCGCCCAACGTTTGCCGCCATTGGCATCCACCACCACCTGCTTTTGATTCATATCATAGGCGGCGCTGTGGCAGATGAGGCAATCGATGGTCTCTTTTTCCTTTTGAAGGGTGCGATAACCGGGCATCATTTCGCCCAGCGGCGCCTGATACTGACCGCCGATATGGCACTGCCCGCAGCCTTCGCTCAGAGTGTCACCTGCTTCAGTCACCACGATTTCTGCCCAGGCCGTCATGGCAAAGCTCCCCGGTTTAGGGCAGGGCCGGTTAATTTTGCCCATAGGAAAATTATCCGCCAGCTCGCCATTGAAACCCCAGACATTAGGATGAGCTTTGGAATAAAAGGTGTAGTGGGCAGAGCTGGTGAGATTTTCCATCAGGTCAACGGTCTTCGTATTACCGGTCTTGTGGTCGGTGACAGAAATATTTTCATGGCACTGAAGACAGGTTTCGGGACCCTTATATTCCCTTATCCCATTTTCTTCAAAAATCGCCGCATGTTTAAACTCTTTTCGAAATTCCGAATTCAGCGCTTCCACCGTGGACTTAAATTCCCGATCAGATATTTTCTGCACCGGATATGTAATTTTCCCCGGACGGCTGTCGGCAGGCATCATCATATTAATCATCCGGCAACTGCTTAGCAGAAAAACCATTCCTAAAATAAAAATTCCTCGAATCGGCATCGCATTTCCTTTCTTAATTCCTTTCATTGCCAAATTTTACGCAATTCAGACTATAGTTCAAATATATAATTTCTAATATAAAATATTTTCCAAAGTAATCCGGCGACAGGGGATATCACACACCGAACGCAGAGTGGCTGCTAAGAAACAGACAGACCGCTGTGAGGGGAATAAGACCCAAAACATTTAAAATCTTTACTCACTGTATTTTTTGATGTGATAGATTGATATGCTAAGCTAAAAATTGCATTTTCCAATGGACTAGCTGTCAAAGCCGATGCTGGTGAAATAACAATATGGCAGCAAACCCAGTGAATACTTAGCTAAATTTCCTCACCTGATTACCTTTTAATTCCTCCATTTGATATATCCAAAAATTGTATTATTCTCCGCAGATGAAACTGGTTGAGAAATACGCTTTCAGGAATACGGCGCTGAATACTATCGCTGAGGGATTTTGGGGATTTGGTGTTTCTTTCCATACGGTTTATGCTATTATCCCGCTATTTATAAAAACCCTGGGAGCGCCGGACTGGATTATCGGGATGCTGCCGGGCAGCCTCATTATTTTTGTGGCTCTGCCGCAGTTGTTTAGCACCTTTTACGTGCGGCGTATCTCCAATATCATCAGGACTAATATGCTGGCCCACTATGGTCTGGCTATTCCAGTAGGACTTTTATTTTTTGTATATGGCATTTTAGGAATAGACGGCGTATTGGGCTGGCGAATTTATCTGGTGATTTTCACTATCTACGGACTTAGTATTGGCTTGATTATGCCCTTTTGGATTCTTTTTTTGGAAAGAATTTCCATTGAGAAAAAACGGGGCCGCTTTTTGGGCATCACTTTTTCGTTGAATGGACTCATGGGGCTCCTTGGTGGTGTGGCAGCCGCTTTTATTCTCGATAATCAGCAAATCGCCTTCCCGAAAAATTTCGGTATCCTCTTTGGACTTTTTTTATTGTCAATCCTTATTGGCACCAGTTTTTTCGGGGGAATCCGCACCGATGAAGCGCTGAATCGCTTCAGTGCACCTAAACAATCTTTCAGGGAATTTCGCTTGCAGGCAAAAACGATGCTGCAGCAGATTTCTTACCGTAATTATCTTATTAGCCGCATCTTTTTCAGCAGCCAGTTCCTTATCCATGGCTTTTTTGCTATCTATGGCCACGAAAAGCTGGGCTTTGACGTGAAAGAAGCTGGCATTTTTACTGCGATTACCCTGGTGATGGCCAGCGCCGCCAATTATTTTGCCGGTGTCTTGGGAGATCGTTATGGATACAAATATATCATCGCCGTTATCTATGGCAGCCTCGCCTTAGCCGCTTTTTCTATTTTGGGAATTTCTCAGCTCTGGCATCTTTATCTCATTTTTGCCCTTATCGGACTGGCTCAGGGAATCACCGCCACCGGCCACATGAATATGCTTATCCAATTCAGCCAGGGAAATGATACGCGGCTTTACTATGCACTGGTGGATACGATACAAAGCGCAGCGCTGCTTATTATAATGGCTTTGGGAACTATCGTTACAACACTTTTGGGATATGAATATCTTTTCTATGCCGCCGGTTCAGCGCTTCTAATGGCATTTTATATCATTTTACGGAAAGTCTAAGGCCAAATTCGCAAAGAATTGTACCATAGAATAAAGTTAAATAAAATAATACAATGCTAAATCACTATCTATTAATCAGAACTATTCTCAATTTGGGACTTTTTTGGGTTTTATTTTCTCCCTTCTTGTCTTAAAATTAGTAGATGTTAAGACTTAGGAGGGAAAAATGAATAAATGGATTATCCTTTTAACACTGTTGGCCTTTGGTTTTGCTGGTGCAGCGCCCAGAAAAGTGGTTCTCTTTGAGCAGGCTACCAATGCCAGTTGCGGGCCTTGCGCCGCATCAAACCCAAGAGTACAGCAATTAATCAGTCAAAATTTCGGAAAAATCGTCGGCGTCCGCTACCATGCCTGGTGGCCTGGAACAGACCCGATGTATACACACAATACCACCGACAACCGCAGCAGAATCCAGTATTACGGCGTATCCGGCGTGCCGACTTATATGATAGATGGCAGCAATTACGGGGTTCCGGGATCACTGGATGCGATGACTACCCAGATGAATGAACGGCTGAGTGTACCCTCACCGGTGGCGCTGGAGGCTTTTTATCATTATGACCCGGAAAGCGATACGGTGACTGTCGCAGTAAGCCTGATAGCAGAAGAGGCGTTAATCGGTGAAAATATGGTGCTGCATCTGGCGCTCATCGAACGGATGGTGGTATTTGCCACACCGCCTGGCAGCAATGGCGAGAGTGAGTTTGGTGACGTGATGCGGCGAATGTATCCTAGCGGCGAAGGCTTGACCATCGGCAGTCTGGATGCTGGAACCGAGCTTTTTTACGAATATAAAGCGCGAAAACATCGCGACTGGAATATCAATGATCTGGCTGCAGTTGCTTTCGTACAGAATAACGCAAACAAGGAGATTATCAATGCAGCTATCAGTTTCCCCACGATTAAAGTAGAAACCAGTGATCCGATGGTTGACCTTTTAGAGTTAAACAACAGCTACGTCAAAAACTATCAACTTCCCAATAATTATGATGATACAGTTCGGGTGACACTTTTTATTGCAGATTTGGATCTGCCTCAGGACTGGTCTGTCTCCTTTTTAGAAAATAGGTCTGATGAGCTGAGCCTAACCATTTTGCCGGGAGAAAGCGCTGAAGCTGCCATCGAGATCGTCACCGGAAATGAAGCCGGTACAGTGACGTATAAACTTTTTGCAAAAAATGAAGATGACCCCCACGGATATGGCAACTCGCTTGATTATTTTGGCTTTATGCAAAGCGGCGATGTGCTGCTGGTGGATAATGACGGCGGCGCAAATTACCAGCTCTATTATACCGGCGCCCTGAATGCCATTCATCGGGCTTATACCTATGTGGAGCATGGCAACCTGAAATATATATCAGATAATGTGAGAGCCGAAAACTTTAAAACCGTCATTTGGCATGTAGGCTGGAGCAGTCCCGTACTCACTCCTGCAGATGTGGAAATTCTCACCGCCTATCTTCAGGAAGGCGGCTCACTGCTCATCACCGGACAAGATATTGGCTGGGATATTTTTAATAATGACGGCGCCAGTAATTTTCAGGAAGCCAAAGATTTCTACACCAATTTTCTGGATGCTGTTTATGTGCGAGACGCTTCCGGTATCAATAGCTACACCGGCGTGCCAGACGACATCATTGGAGATGGTATCGCATTCCCGCTGAATGGCATTTATACCAAATATCCCGATGAGCTGGACTCTCACAGCGCTCTCTCGCAGCCGGTTTTTTATTTTGAAGGAACAGAGCGAATTGGCGGCCTGCGCCTCGATGCCGGTTTTCCCACCTTTCATAAAGCGGTCTATCTGGGATTCAGCTTAGAGCAGATTAGCGATCCTGCCATCCGTCAAAGCATTATGGCGCGAAGTCTGGCCTTTTTTGACAGTCTGACTCTGGAATTTATCACTGGCGATATTAATTTTGATGGAGTAATTGAAGCCGCCGATGCAGCGCACATTCTCAATTCCAGAGCCGCTTTAGAAAATCTCCATCCCTACTCTGCTGAAGTGGCAAATGTGAGTGCCGACAGCACGATTTCTGCTTTAGATGCCGCTCTCATTCTCCAATATGAAGCAAAAATCATCACCGAGCTGCCCTATGCCTTTGATGCCGAAAGCTATCCGGCAGCCACATCTCCTCTGCTCCATTACAAAGGTTTTGACGGGGAAAAACATATTGTAGAAATGCAGTTCAACGACTCACAAAATATTTTTGCACTGGAAGGCCGTCTGGAATTTAGTCCTGCTTTGGAATATGCCGGCGCATTGTGGAATGGTCTGGCAGAGTCGTCGCTTGCAAGCTATGGCTTTGCTGAATCTGCAATTCATTTTGCCGTCGCAGCTCCAGAAATAATCAATCTGGATGAGCTTTCACTGCAAGTTCATTTCAAAATGACTGAGATAAGAGAAGATTCTGTATCTGTATCATTGAAAAAACTCCGCTTAAACGAAGAAGCAAGCCTGGACGATGCTGCTCATTTGAACTTTGTCATCAGCAGTTTGGAAAATCCGGGTTTCCCGGGGGCTTTTGAATTAAAAGCACTCTACCCCAATCCCTTCAATCCAATGACGACACTCACTTATGTATTGCCGGCAGTTTCAGACCTGACTCTGCAAATCTACAATCTCCGCGGCGCTTTGGTGGAAAGCAAAGACTGGAAAAACCACCCTGCAGGTGAATTCAGCTATAAGTGGAATGCTGCCGGTTTGCCATCGGGAATCTATCTGATTCGACTCAGCAACGGACATTCCGTCAAATCAGTAAAGGCTATCCTGCTGAAGTAAAGATTCATCTTATATCATGCAAGGCTTGATATCTGAGTTTTTTCGGTTTTGGATAGATAGAATGCCGGTAAAGTCCCGAGCACTCTGCTTTGCCTTGTCCAGCAGCCTATTCCACTGAGCCACACAGTAAATGCCCTGCCTGTTTCGCTAATCTGAATCTCAGTATTCTCAGAGTAAATTTCCGCCAGTTCTGAGAGCTCGCTGCGTTCACCCTTTTCCAGATTGACCTGTGCGTAGAGCTTCCGCCCTTTCATCTTTTCGATGAGCTAGCTGAGGCCGTAGGACTGAAAATCCAGGCAGGGTCGGCCAATCTGATAAATATCACCGGTAAAAACCAGTTTTTGCCCTCGCCGGCGCGGGTAATAATGGTTTTTATCTCATAGGGCGCCAGATTTTGCGCCTTGTCTATAATAAAAAAGATTTTTTGCAGGCTGCGCTCATTTAAAAGATTCTCCAATCCAGCGAAGCAAATCATCGGCAAGCTGCTGCAAACGTTTTTCCACACCGGCATCGTTTAATTGATGATTTTTAAACTGCTTTTCATTGGCAAAAACAGCTCTGGGAAGAGGAAAAGCTCTTGATTCCAAGACCAAAATGCTCTTGAGCTGCTCGGTTACCATAAAACTATAATCCCCACCTCCAGCAATAATTACAGCAAAATATTTTTCAGCGAAGGCTTTATGGCAAATATCAATGAAATTTTTAAGCACGCCGGAAACACTGTAACAATAGACCGGTGAGGCAATGACAGCGCCATCTGCTGACTGGATACGTTGAAATGCATCCTGTAACGAGCTGTTATAATTTTCAAGAGGTCGGCCATCACACCACTCCAGCTCTATATTTCTCAAGTCTATCAAATCTGTTTCCACACCTTTTGTCAGAAAGTAGTTCTCTGCCCTTGTCAGCATAGCCCGGGAATGGGAATAGAGCGAAAGCGAGCTGCTTATCAGTACAATTTTCATTTGCTTTTCCTTAATTTGTTTTTCACATTGTAAAATAAAACCAAGTCGCCCATTTTCAAAGCATCGCCTGAATGAAAAAGAAGATTGATAAAAAATTTACGGATGGCAGATTCTGCTGTTTATTTATTGAAAATATCTATCAAGGGCTATGCGGCATCAATTTCTGAAATCCCCTAAAAGGGGGGAAAAACCTGTATAGGATATGGAAAATCTCTTTTGAAAAATCGGCTATGTCAAGCTTAGAGTCATATCACAGCTCCCGCAAAAACTGCAGACTCATTTCAGACAGAGGGCTTTGTGAACGCTTGTGGATGCGCCGGCCTGCAACTGAATAAAATAGATAGCTGACGGCAAATCACGGGCATCAAAATTCACGAAATGCTTTCCCGATGAATAAGCCTTATGATTCAGGAGTCGGGCAACAATCCGGCCACTCAGGTCAAAAACAGTGAGATTGACCAGGGCTGGCTGAAGCAATGAAAAACTGATAGTTGTCTCGGCATTGAAAGGATTGGGAAAATTGGGGGAAAGAATTGGCGAATGGGGCTGAATCTCCTTTTGTACCAGACCGGTGCAGTTTGGGTCCACAATACGGATTTCATCAAAAGAGATGCTGCCATCGGGAAAAGCGCCGTACTCAGCCACAATCTGAAAGAGATCTACAGCCGCCCAGTCAAAATCGCCCTGGGGGTCAAACCATTGATTATTGTCCCAGGCGCCTTTTTCTAGCATATCTTCCAGCGGAATCTGCAGATGATGCCATTGATTATCGCGGGGCAGCATTTCTGCATCTAAAGTAATGCCCATTCGCCACGGATGATCTTCGGGCACATCGGTCTTGCTGTCGAGAAAACGGAGGTCCAGATCAGGCACTGTATTTTCGGCCTTTGCCCACATATCCAGCACAAAAGCACTTTCCATCAGAAGAGACAAATCCTTGTCAGGCTTAAAATCAAAAGTGATATTGCCATACTGAGCAGCGCCGCTCCAGGTGATGGCATAATGACCGGCGACAGGATTACTGTCATCATAATAATTGAGGCTGCCTTGCGAAACCCAGTTGCTCTGCACGATGCCATGTGCTGTAAAATCGCGGTATAAATCTAAACTGACAGAATCAGGGAGCAGGATAAAGTCGCTTTGAGGTGGCGCAGTAAATCCCATTGCCTCTAGCAGGGGAATATTCAAATCGTGCTGAAAAAGGCCATTTCCGCCAGCTTCAAAAAGCCCAAATCCGCCATGATAATCCCAGCTTGTCCAGGCAATCTGATGATCTTCAAACCAGAGACGAAGCTGCCAATACCATTCAACGCGGTCTGCCGGATCGCTATTAGGAATATAGACGCCCCATTCACCACAAAATACCGGCACATTCCGCTCCTGTGAAAAATTATATGCTATATCAAGCTTTTCCGTCACCCAATCTATATTCCCATAATTGGGATAATTATTGATTTCGCTTTCCACCCAAGTGCCGGCCAGCTCATCAGGCACCGGCGGCATAGCCTCTGCATCATAGGGAAAAGGCACACCGAAGAGCGGCTCCAGCGATGGTGTAGTCCAGCTCGCGCCCTGATGGGTGAAAATAAATGGGTCATAAAAGTGGTAGCTATAAATCAGATTGCTGTCGGCATAGACCGGCATAACCGCCAAATTATTATAGCTATTCCAGCCGGCAGGACCAATGATAATGGTATGCAAGCTGTCAATTTCCCGAATAGCAGTCACGACTTGCTGCTGTATGGCATTCCATATTGCATCATTAATACCATGAGGCTCATTGAGCACCTCATAGATTATCAGTTCTGAACGTCCCTTGTAGTGTTCTGCCATCTGCTGCCAGACCGGTATCAGTGTCAGGCCAATATTGGTTGGCGTATCCACCGATGGGTCAAAGGTGTGATTATCAAGTATGAGATAAAGCCCCAGCTCTTCAGCCCAGTCCACAGCCTGGTCAAGGAAAAAGAGAAAGACTGGGTGAAGCTGATAATCAGGCGCATCACTTATGGTCATGGCATGCAGATTGATTGGCAAACGTATCACATCAGCGCCCAAGGAGCGGATATTCTCAAAGTCGGCTTTGCTGTATCGGCCAAATGGTATCTGCTCGGCATTGCTGAATTGAAACCAATTGGTGAGATTGACGCCCCTGCTGAATGGTAAATCGCCAGCCTCCAATATGAACGCCATTAGAAGCAATATGGTCAGTTTTTTCATTTTTTCACTCCCCAATACACTGTAAGCTTTTATTTTCATCTTTGAGAATTTAAGGATTTTTGGGAGAATGCCAAGATGAAGATTTTAATCAGTGTTTTCGGAAAGCTGAAAGCCATATTGAATTAGCGAGGAAGAAATTAACCACGAATTACACTAATTATCGCGAATGAAAACAATTTTTATAACTGCTTATAAAAACAAAGAAAACAAAAACCGCAAATTACGCGAATTATCGCGAATGAAAGCAATTTTTATAACTGCTTATAAAAACAAAGAAAACAAAAACCGCGAATTACGCGAATTAATACCAATGAAAACAATTTTTTATAACTGCTTATAAAAGCAAAGAAAACAAAAACCGCGAATTACGCGAATTACTAATAATGAAAACAATAATATAACTGCATATAAAAAACAAAGAAGGAAGCCAATATCCCGATCCCCCCGCCCCCTTTCCCTTTTAAAGTGGGCAAGAGGGAGAGAAAAAAAAGCGCTTCAGAATGAATCAAAATGAATTTCAATGTTTATAGAAAAATAGAGTTTTGCAAGAATCTACGACCCCGGCAAGGTAGAAGGATTCGACCAACACCGGAACTGTTGATTGGCAATAGCCATACAAGAATTGTTTGGGAAACGGTAATCTGACGCTGTCCGACCCTAAAATACTTGCCCATTTCCCTTTGAGCGCTTTTCTTTTTTTCCTTTTTTCTTTGTCATTGTCATTGATTCCACCTATATTCTCCAGCTTTTTCACATTTGGGTTCAGGGAAGGCCGTGCAAAGCGGCCACAGCCCCGCTACTGTAAACCGGACTGTTCTGGCAATATGCCACTCGCAAGGGGAAGGCGTCAGAATGGGATGAAAGTGAGTCAGGATATCTGAACCTAAAGTAAATCTTCGAGGGAGGACCGATGGCACAGGCAGTTGCCGCTTCAGATCAAATCAAATTAAGCAGACTAAGAAAAACACAATTTCCAGGCGTTTGGCCCGTTTTAAACTGAGAAACAGGAGAAAAGATGGGTCATTTTCCGCTTGTCTGCGCCCTTATATGCATATTATTTAAGCCTCTATCAGCTTCGGTATCGGGGCGGATACTCGCAGAAGGCGGTGCGCCTGTGGCTTTTCCCCAGATTGAAAACCTGCAGAATCAGAGCTGGGTCACCGGTGACAATTGGGGCTATTTCTATCTAAGTGGAGACAGTCTCACAGGCCAGCGCATCGCCATTCACCGCATTGGTTTTCTAAGTGATACAATTAGCATTTCTGATGAGACAAGCCGCCTTATCATCCATCTGAAATCAGCCCCTATTTCTTTCTCGGCGGTAGCTTTTGAGGGAAAAAAACCTAGAACTGCAGCAGCGATTCGCATTTTCTCTATCGCTCCGCAAAATTTTTCTGTAAAAGATAACAGCCGCTCGATTATGCACTATCTGCCAGGTATTACCTTGAAGCAGTATGGTGGCCCCGGCAGCATAAGCACCTTGAGTATGGATGGCGGCAATTCTCAAAACTTGACGATTGTTTATGGCGCTGTAGCGCTGAATAGTCTCCGCAATGGAAGTGTGGACTTCTCCCAGCTTCCTTTTACAGCAAGCCATGAGATAGAGTATCTGCCTGTTGCGCTGAGCGGAGAACCTCAAAACGGAGCGGATGGTGTGCTGCGGCTTTCGGCTGCCGAATCACCAACACAAATCCAAATGAGCTTTGGCAGCTATGGTCACCGGGCAATTTCTGCCTCGATGAGGATGCCACTTACTCAAAGCCACATCTCACTCTCCGGCGGTTATCGCGAAGATACAGGCAATTATCTCTATCAGCGCTGGCGTGACAAACAGTGGATTGAAAGGCGAAATAATAATTATCAACAGCGTTTTATCGCTCTGAATGGTGGCGGCATCTGCACAAAAAATTTCTGGTGGCGGCTTACAGCCCTGGGGACTGAGCAAAATCGTGGTGTGCCTGGGCTTAGCTGGGCTATGCTCGATACAACAAGTTTTCGTGAAGACCGTCTCTTGCTTTTGGGAGTGGAGAGCGGCTGGCTGACTCGGTTTGGTGATGGGAAAATTGCCGTAAGTACGCGCCAAAACAAGGAATACTACGAAAACCGTAACTATTTTATTTATGCAGACAGTGAAGAAGGCATCAGGGAATTTTCACTGAACCATCGCTTTCCCATTTGGAAAAAGATGCAGCCTCACATTTCATATTCTCGTCTGGCGGGAAGCCTGCTCAGCGGTGCTACCGGTAAAAAATCTGAGCTGCGCCAGAAAAGCTCTGCCTCTATTCGAGTTTTATTGGGCGAAGATCTGTCCTGGATGCCGCAAATCATAGCTGAAAGTATCGCCGATTCGCAGTGGAGCGCTAGCTGGCAGAGCGAACTTCAGGGACGCTTTTTTGATGAACGGCTGTATCTGCTGCTATTGGCGGGAGAAAATCGGCGGCATCCTACGCTGAATGACCGCTACTGGCAGCCTGGCGGAAATCCCAATCTCAAACCGGAGCTGACCCGATCATTACAGCTTTGGGCGCAGTATGAGCCTCAATCTGGGGCATCCTTATTTTTGCAGATTTTTTCAAAGCAGAGCAAAAACCTCATTCAGTGGGTGCCTCAGGCCGCCTATTGGGCGCCCGCAAATATTCGGCAGGTGAGCCGCCGAGGCTTGAAAAGCGGCGCCGCCTTTTCAGCAAATCAAAACACAGTATTCCGCTTTTCTTACAGCTTTTTAGAGACGAAAGACCTGGCGCTAAAAAAGCCCTTGCGCTATGCGCCGACACATCAGCTTCGCGTTCATGGGATATTCTCTTGGC
Organism: Fidelibacterota bacterium; assembly: GCA_011049095.1. Classification (GTDB taxonomy): domain Bacteria; phylum Fidelibacterota; class Fidelibacteria; order Fidelibacterales; family DSDE01; genus DSDE01. Next base: position 4,749 of record DSDE01000158.1, on the reverse strand, counting down.
GCATGCTGACGCTGAAATCAGACCTTTTCTATCAGAGCAGCAGGATTTTTATGTATAATTATCCCGAAGATATTTTGGATGCAGGGATGACAACAGTGGATACAGAACTTGCCTGGAACAATTCTGGCAGACATACAGAGCGGACTTTGTCCTGTGTGGTGACTAATCTTTTCAATAATCGCTATGAGTCGGTGCTTGGCTATCCGGAGCCGGGACGGGAGTGGCGAATGACTTTAACAATCAAAAAAAAAGGGTGAAGTGATGAAACGAATGGTACTGATGATGCTTTTAGTGACAATTTTATGGGGTGGTACTGACCATTACATTTTGTGTGAAGGCAATTTTATGACACCCAACGCCAGCCTGTGGCGGCTTTCAGAGGGGAGCGCCGCCATCGAAGGGCCCCTGCACTGGAGCTATCCACAAAATCCGCTGGGTGATACCGGCCAGTCGCTGACCATTCACGAAGATAAGCTTTATATTATCGTTAATAATTCCCACACCATTGAGGTGATGCAGCTCTCACCGGGAACATCCATTTATGAGCGCAGCATCTCTCTTGCCGGAAAAGGGCCACGTTTTATGACTATTGAGAATAATCTGGCCTATATCACTTGCTGGCTTGTGCCGGGTATTGTGATTCTCGACCTAAACACCGACAGCATTCTCGAGAGCATCACGCTGGATGGGAAACCCGAAGGAATCAAGCTAATTGACGGCAGGCTCTACGTGAGCATCGTTGAGAAAGCCAGTTCCTGGGACAAAGACAATCGTTTGCTGGTTTTCGAAAATGATGGCGAAAGCTGGGTTCTCAGCCAAACTGTGACAACGCAACCCGGCCCGTCTGAGCTTTTTCTCCAGACTCTTTCTGATGGCGAAAAGGCTCTCTGGTTTATAAATACCTGGTTTGATGAATCGTGGAATACCAATGCCGGTGTGAATCGTTTTGAAATTACTGCCAATGGCGGCGAATACAGCTCGGTCAATTTGGGAATCGTCACCCAATTGCCACCGGATATTGTTTTCTGCGAAGATAAGGCTCTCATCAGCTACAATGGTAATTTTCACTATTACGATGCACAGCTTCAAGCCAATCTTATAAGCGGTATCAGTAAATACTCTAGTATAGTCTATTCTATGGCTCGAGTGGGTCATCAGCTTTTGGTGGGCTATACCGATGACTATCAGGCGCCTGATTCCCTTGCGGTCTGGAATCTTGATTCATTTGAAAATGAAGCTCAATTTGCTGTCGGCGCCATTCCCGGCTCCATCGCCAGCTACAGCTATCCCACGAACGTATCAAAACTGCTGCGGCCTGCAAAATTTCAACTAATTTCCAATTATCCTAATCCATTCAACAGCAGCACAATGATTATGTGGAATGGCATAGCCGGTGAGGAATATAAATTACGGATGGTGAATCTTCTTGGTCAGGAGCTGAGTTCCACAAAAGTCTATGCCACGTATGACGGCGTGCATCGACATCTTTTCCAAATGAATGAAAACAGCGTCAGCGGACTCTATATGGTTCAGCTTATTTCAGGAAAACAGCAGGACAGTATGCCAGTTATTTTTCTCAAATAATAGATATACTGCCCTAACAATACAGTTTTTGCCCTGCATTGCCAGGACTGAATCTTTTCCTTTAAATCATTGCAAACAAAGCGACGAAATTTGCTTTCTAAATTATTTAGGACAGCAGTGGTTTTTCACTAACTATTCTTGATTAATCATAGGATAAGTCGGAGAAATGCATTATAATTGGGGCTGTGAAAGAAATGAGGCAAAAATCCGAACAATAGACAAGCTGCGTCCGTCCACTGCCGGAAGATGCAGGCTCGGATCAGTCTCTTTCTCAATATCTTCAGAAAAAACAAAAACAACACTCGTTATACAAGGATTAAATCATAGGTCTGGCGGGATCATTTCCCCGCAAACTGATGGGATATACCATGATTTGCTCCTGATGTACAACGCAAACAAAGGAGCAAGAAATGGAAACAAATTTACAGTCTGAAATGCCTTTTGATCAGATGTCCCTCTCACCGGAAATTATGAACGGCCTGAAAGATGCCGGATATCTCAACCCCACACCAATTCAGTCTCTCATTATTCCCCACATAATGGAAGACCGTGATGTTGTGGGTCAGGCCCAGACCGGCACCGGAAAAACTGCAGCTTTCGCCCTGCCACTGCTTTCAAAAATAGATATACGCAGCCACGTGACGCAGGTTTTGGTATTGGCGCCCACACGGGAATTGGCCATCCAGGTCAGCGAATCATTCACTACTTACGGCAAGCATCTGAAAGGGTTGAAAGTGGCGCCTATTTACGGTGGGCAGAGCTACAATATTCAGTATGCCCAGCTCAAACGCGGACCGCATGTGGTAGTAGGCACACCGGGACGGGTCATGGACCACCTGCGTCAGGGAACATTGCTTCTCGACAAAGTCCGGCACCTGGTTTTGGATGAAGGCGACGAGATGCTGCGCATGGGCTTTATTGATGATGTGGAATGGATTATGGAGCAAATGCCGGCTGAGCGTCAAATGGCGCTTTTTTCGGCGACTATGCCTGCTGAAATCCGCAAAATCGCCCGGACATATCTGACAGAGCCGATGGAAATCAGCGCCGAGATGAAAGTCAAAACAGCCGACACAATTGAGCAGCGCTATTGGATCGTGCGCGAGCAGAATAAAATTGAGGCAATGCTCCATCTTTTAGCTGTGGAAAGCTACACAGCGATGCTGGTATTTGTTCGCACCAAACAGGCAACCAGTGAGCTGGCTGACAAGCTGGTTGAAAAAGGCTTTGCCGCTGCGCCCCTCAATGGCGATCTAACCCAAGCCCAGCGGGAAAGAACTATTGCCCAGCTAAAAAATGGTATGCTCACCGTGGTTGTAGCCACTGATGTGGCAGCCCGGGGGCTTGATGTGGATAAAATCAGCCACGTCATCAACTATGATATTCCTTTTGATGCAGAATCCTACATTCATCGTGTAGGCCGCACCGGCAGAGCGGGCGTGAAAGGCAGCGCTATCCTCTTTGCCAATCCCCGGGAAAAGAAACTGCTGCAGGAAATCGAACGCAGCACCAAACAGCCTATCACACTTTATACAGCGCCGACTCTGGAAGAGGTCAATGCCCAGCGGGTAGAAATCCTCAAAAACCAGATTTTGCATACAGCCATCAATTCCGAGCTTACAGAATATTACCCCATCGTGAAAAGCATCCTGGCAGAAAATGCCATCGGACTCAAGGAACTAACCGCAGCCATATTGTCGCTGATGCACCAGGATAAACCCCTCTTTCTTAAAAATGTACCGCGATTTGATGAACAATTTGACAATCGCAAGCCATTAAGAGGCAGAGAGAGAAACAACCGCTTTGAAAATCGACGCTCAAACCGCAGTTTTGACCGGCCGGAAAGAGCTCAGCGCGGCAGCAGGAATGACAGAAGCGAACACAGTGATAAATTTCAGCGCAATGAAATAGATATGAATCCCTATCGCCTGGATGTGGGAGCAAAACACGGTGTAAAAGCATCCAATATCGTCGGCGCCATCGCTAATGAAACAGGCCTGAAAAGCCGCTATATTGGCCATATCGGAATTTTTGAAGATTATACTATGGTTGATTTGCCAGGCGAAATACCAGCCGATATTTTCCAGCTTTTGAAAAAAATCAGGGTTGCCGGCCGGCCCCTCAATATCTCCAGAGCATAAACGATTTATTATTCCTGAACTTAAGTCTCCACGACTTATTGCTCACCTGATTATGTCACATATCAACTGAACAATAACTCCCGATAAAAAGCGGCAGAATATTCACAATATATCTTTTTAGTTTTATCCGCTATTTAGAAGTGGTAAACCGCAGCTACTCTCAGTCCAATTCCAGAAAGGTCCCCATCTTTATATCTCAGATAGTTCTCAGAAACAGAAATCGCATCAGAATCATCTGACTCCGTGTCCAGCACCTTCCAGTTGAGTCCTGAGCTAAGCGCTTGATTGTAGCTCAGCTCCGCAGATAAACCGACTTTCCAGATGGGATTCAATTCAATACCGGCGCCGCCTCTCCCATATAGCTGAATCGCATAGGCATCATCATCCTGATAATTGGAGGGAATATTGGCCTTTTCAATGGCTAAATCTGTAAGCGCCTGATTATAATAGATCAAACCAATGCCTGCCAGAGGATATAGCCTCACATACTGGGGAATCAGGGGAATTTTCATCTTTCCGCTTAGCTCCAGATTTAGCGCCCATATTTTTTTGGAAAGGGCAAAATAAGCGAGATCAATATCGGCCATATATGGGTATCCAAAATCATCAAAACCAAAACCAATGCCGGCTGAATAAGCCATATCACTTGGCCGGACTTCAGGAAAAACCCCGTTTGTATCCAGTTGTATAAGATTTCCGCCGCTAAAAATCCTGGCTGCAAATCCATAGATTTTTTGTCCGGCAACTTCTTGTAAATCTGCATCTTTGCCAAAAGCATAACGCCCGCATACGATATATCCTTTTGAATATTTGGGATAGACCTCCTGAATTTTAATGAGACCGCCGCTATGGTTCAGCCTTCCCGTGAGAATATACTGAGCGCCGGCAATCTCTCCAAGCTTCACGACTGTTTCATCATCTACAAAACCGCTGAGCTGCAAAAAGTTGGCTAATAAAAAAACAACACCAAAAAAATTATTCTCCTTAGCAGCAATGCATCCCCTTTTTTGCCAAAATTTTATTA
>DSDE01000473.1 GCA_011049095.1 Fidelibacterota bacterium | reverse complement strand
TCTTAAAAAATGCCAGTATTATCCTGGTAAGTTCGTTTTATTCTGGAAAAAAAAACGCCCCGCTGAGAGGGAGCTTTTCAGACCAATTTTACGTTGGAATCAGCTGTTCTGAATCAGACTGTAGCTGTAGCCGCGGCAGTTTTTTGATTCGGCGTTAAATGTAAGGCTCAGCTTGTACTTTTTATTGCTATTGCTTTTCACCCAAACGGCAGTAATCATATTATTGGCTTCTTCTACAGCTTCAGGTTCACCCAGAGCCACAACGTAATCATCATAAAGCATTACATTGGCGTTTTCATCCAGGTATTTGTAGATTTGTGTTCTGTCCCAATCGGGGTTAAACGTGGCAACAGAGCCCGTTGCTGAACATCCAGCCAGCACAAAACCCATGAGCATAAGAGACACCATCATTTTCTTCATTTTCTTTCCTTCCTTTCTATTTTGTTTTTTCGTTTCACCCCCCCATGAGAGATTCAAAAAAAAATAAGTTGTCATAAAAAAAGCGCGGCTATTGAGCCGCGTTTTTGAAGCAGGATTTATTTTTTTAACTATTTTTTTAGCTCTGTCACCATCGCCGGCACAACTGTAAAAAGATCGCCAACCACGCCATAATCCGCAACTTTGAAGATCGGCGCTTCGGGGTCTTTATTAATGGCCACAATGAATTTCGAGCTGGACATACCGGCGAGATGCTGAATTGCGCCGGATATACCACAAGCGATATAGAGGTTTGGAGAAACAGTTTTCCCTGTTTGTCCCACCTGATCGCTATGGGGTCGCCAACCGGCATCCACTGCTGCTCTGCTTGCACCAACTGCCGCTCCGAGAAGATCTGCCAGCTCTTCAATGACCACATATTTTTCAGGGCCGCCCATACCGCGTCCGCCAGATACGATGATACCGGCTTCTGTTAGCTCAGGTCGCTTGCTTTCCTGCCGCAGCGTCTCTTTCACCTGTGAACGGGCACCTTCTGCCGGCAAAACAAAGCTCAATTTCTGCACATTAGCTGACGTTGGCCGCTTTTCTGCCGGAAAGGTATTGGGCCGTATACTGAAAAGCTGCATCTCAGTCTGAAAAGCCACATTCACAAATGCTTTACCTGCAAATACTGGTCTCTTGGCAGATATTTTGCCGTCTGTCACTATGAGCTCAGTAAGATCAGCCGCCAATCCCACACCAAGTTTAGCTGCCAGGTATGGCGCTAACTCTTTGCCCATAGCAGAAGCAGCCATTATGATCGTATTGGGCGAAAGCTGTTTCACAGCCTGCTGGAGAATAGCAGCATAATTTTCTAAGTTGTATCTATTCAGGCCTTCACCTTCGCCTGCCCAGATTTCAGAAATGCCATACTCAGCCAATTGCGGTGCGATATTTGCGACACCTTCACCAATCAGCACAGCGCTGAGAGACATTTCGTGCTTCTCTGCCAACTCTGCAGCGGCACTGCAAATCTCCAGCGCCGGTTTGCGAAACTGACCATCGCGCTGTTCTGCAAAAACAAGAATTTTTTGACTCATAATCACCTCACTCTATCACTTTCGCTTCTTCGCGAAGCAGACGAATCAATTCCGGCGCCACAGCAGCGCCCTCTCCCACGATCTTGCCAGGTTGAGCCACCGGTGGATAGCTCATCTTTTCTATGACCAGAGTCTCTCCGGAAAGGTTCACCGTTTTTGTTTCGATGGGTTTCTTTTTAGCCTGCATGATACCCTTTAAACTGGCATAGCGCGGCTCATTGAGCCCTTTGTCAATCGTGGCAATGAGGGGATAAGCCATCTCATATCGCTCTTTTCCACCCTCAATTTCCCGGACCAGTTTCGCACTGTCAATATTCCACTCTGCTTCCACAACTGCTGTTACAATGGGCAGATTCAGAAGCGCAGCCGTCATGGGCGGGACGGCCTGCATATCGGTATCCACAGATTTTTTACCCATTAAAACCAGGTCGGGCGCACCGGCTTTAATTTGTTCGGCCAAAAGTGATGCAATAACAAAAGAATCAGCCATACGGGCGTTGTCTGCTGACAGATGGATGGCGCTGTCCGCACCCATCGCCAGACCGCTGCGCAAAGCAGCCTTTGCGCCATCAGGCCCGACGGTGACTAAGGTCACATCGCCGCCCAGTTTTTCCTTAATCCGCAATCCTTCTTCTACGGCAAATTCGCAGTAAGGATTGAGAATCAGAGTGAGATCACGCTCATCCAGGCTCTTGCCGTCTTCCGCCACTTTGACTTTGGTCTCGGTATCGGGCACCTGTTTGACACATACATAGATTTTCAAGGTTACCTCCTTTTTATTTGCTTCTTCCTGCTAAATCTAATTAAAGCGTTTCCAAATCGCAAAACCTATTCTATATAGTATTTATTTAATACAACTTTAATTTTCTCCAGCAGCTTATGACTATCAGAAATACGCATTTCCCACCGTATAGGCTGAACGTAATTCTGATTCAGAAAATAAGGGGGCAGCTTCACAAAATCTTTTTCAGTCGTGATATAAGTCCTGGCATTCAGCGATTGCAGCCGTGTCAATATTTTCGGGGAATAGACGGTGTGATCGCGAAAAGCTATTTCATCAGCAACTAAAACCCCCAGCTCTTTCACTGTTTCAAAAAATCGTTTTGGTGAGGCTACACCGCAAAAAGCCGCGATAGGCTCTTTCAATAAGCTGCTATCTGGCGGCTGAGGCACCATCTCATAATCAAAAATTGGTGCAAACTGCTTCAGAAAACCTCGTAGCTCTGGTGAGGCGCTCTTTTCCAACAGAATAAGCGAAGCAGCCTCCAAGCGAAAAAGAGCATCCCGCAGCTCACCACAGGGAAAATAGCGGGCGGAGGAACCGGCAAATTCTTTTTTGAAAACGAGAATATCCAGGTCGCGTTGCAAAAAGCGGTGCTGAAAACCATCATCTAACAGGATGATCTCCGGCTTCACAGGCAGCAGCAGCCTGGCGCCTTCTATCCGTTTTTCTGCCACGGCCAGAGGAATTTCCGGAAAGTGATAACGAAAAAGGAGCGGTTCATCACCATAGTCTGCCGCCAGTTGATGCATTGCACCCATTGTCGGAATGAGCCGTGCGCCTTTGATTTTGCGGCGATATCCACGGCTTAGGACGGCAGGCGCGATTTTCTCCTGCTGCAAAAGATAGAGCAGCGCTAATATGGCCGGTGTTTTTCCCGAGCCGCCAATGCTAATACTGCCTACAGAAATAATAGGAACGGGAACGCTCGTTGTCGTTATTCTGCCGGTATCAAACCTTTGGTGTCGCCAGCGCAGCAGCTTTTCAGCAAAAAAATCATTCAGGCGGCAAAGCACGGGGTTTCCTGGGGGGCAAGAGTTCGCTAGCCATCGTATCAACAATTGTTTTACACGAATCTGGCTTCACCAGCTTGCCAATAAGGTGTTTCATTTTCGTAATTTTGATAGGATGGTGTACAAAAACAAGGATCTGCTTTTCCAGCTCCTCGGCCAAACGCTCCGGTGTGAAATCATCTTGCAGTAATTCGGGAAAAAGTTCGCTGCCATTGAGGATATTAATCATACCGATATGCTTAATCCTGGTAAAATGGCGGGCCAGACGATAGCTAAGAGGTGAAGTTTTATAAAATATCACCATTGGTTTCGTGTGAAAAGCTACCTGCAGACTGGCTGTACCAGACGCAACTGCCACCGCTTGAGAATGGGCAAGGAGCACATCCAGATTGTCACGATAGGTATAATGCTCATATCCCTGCATCAATTCACTCCAGACATCGGGATGAATATAGGGTGCCCGAGAGACTGCAAACTGCCAATGTGGGTATTTTCCCTTGAGAATATCAATAGCTTCCAGTATAACTGGAATATGGCGACGAATCTCCTGCTCCCGACTGCCAGGCAACATCGCGATAATGGGCATCTCCGTGTCTAAATGATATTTTTTCAGGACATCCGGGGGAAATTCCCGCTGAAAAATTGAGACCCCGAAAGGGTGTCCCACATACTGAACAGAAATTTTGAACTGGCGAAAATAGGCCTCTTCAAAAGGAAAGATTACAAAAAGCTTTTTTACATAGCGGCGGAGTGTATGAACCCGCTTCTCTTTCCAGGCCCAGGTCTGCGGTGCGATATAGTAATAGACTGGGATATTGAGGCGATGAAGCTTTTGTGCCATCCGCAGATTAAATCCTGGATAATCAATGAGCAAAACAGCATCTGGTTTTCGCTCGCGAATAAGCCGCAGCATCGTTTTAAACATTTGCCGGATAAATCCAAGATGAGCAATAATTTCGGCAAAGCCCATAAATGCTGTGTTGCGATTATGGTAAATAAGCTCCATCCCCATCTTTTCCATATATGCGCCGCCAATACCAAAAAATTGACAATTTGGGTATTGATTGAGAAACTCAACAATCAGACGAGCGCCATAAATATCTCCCGATGGATCACCGGCAATCAGGCAGATATTTCTAAAAGCAACTTTAGGTATCATTGGCCGGCGATCTTGGAGATCTGTTCTTCTATCTGAATAGCTAAAGAGAGCGCTCTAAGTCCGTCTTCACCCGAGACGATAGGCTCTTTATCACACTCAAGGGCCTTTATAAATGAGCGAAACTCCCGCTGCATCGCATTATAGGATTCAGGTTTGATCTGCTGATAATGTATGGATTTATTGAATCCATCAGGGATATTCACCATAATTCGGCGGTTGTCGGTTTCATCAGATATTTCAGCGCTGTCAATGGTATAGACATCGGCTTTTTGCTCAATAAAATCAATCGATACATACTGATTTTCCTGAAAAAGCCTCATTTTTCGCATTTTGCTAGGGGTTACTCGGCTGGAGCTAACATTGGCGACGGCGCCATTTGCAAATTCGATGCGGGCATTTACAATATCAATTTCATTGGAAAGGACTTTTGTGCCGGAAGCCCGAATTTCAGCCAAAGGATAGGGCACCATATGCAGAATGAGATCAATATCGTGAATCATCAGCTCCATCATTACCGGCACATCCGTTCCGCGATAAGGATTAAAGGGTCCCATCCGATGACTTTCAATAAATGCGGGGCGCAGCGTGAGTATCTCATGGAGTGCAGTAATCACCGGATTAAACCGCTCGATGAGCCCAACGGCAATTTTAGCGCCATATTTTTTCCCCAGCTCGATCAATTTTTCGGCCTGTGCTAAGGTTTCGGTAAAAGGTTTTTCCACAAAGACACTGTGGCCGGCCTCCAGAGCCTCTGCGGCAATCTCAAAGTGAGCTGAAGTAGGTGTCACCACATCAATAATATCAGCTTTTTGAATTAATTCACTTTGGTTATAAAAAGGCACACCATACTCTTTGGGAATGAGACTTTGCTTGAGGGGATCAATATCACAGAAACCAACCAGCTCCACATCGTCGAGAGCCAGCCAGTTTTTTAAATGATGGATTCCAAATTGACCAATGCCAAATATTCCTACACGAGATTTTTTCTGCCTGTTCATATAGCTAATAATCTTTCCTTTTCACAATCACGATTCCTTTTCAACTTGTTTTCCATCCCAGCAAAAGGTTTTCAAATCAATCTGTCCCTGAGCATTAAAAAGTACACCTTCAAAAATGAGCCTTTGTCGCTGCGCTACTGCAGCAGCCGGGTCTTTTATGGGAATTTCATTGCGGCTATTAACGATGCGTTGCCAGGGAATGCCACTACCGGGCGGGAGAGCCGCCATAGCATAGCCAACCTGCCGGGCGGCAAGGGGTGAAGCTGCCAATACTGCAATTTGTTTGTAAGTTGCCACTTTGCCTGGCGGAACCAATTTCACTACTCATATACTTTTTGAAAAAAATTTGACATAAAAGAAAAAAGCCTGCCAGAAGGCCTGACAGGCATTATTTTACATATAGTTAGAGATTCTCATGGATCACTTTAATTAATTGAGTCAGGTCATCATCAGAGAGCTTTCCATCGCGAGAAAAAATCACTACACCCTCTTTATTAAAAGCCACCACATCATTGCTGTCGTCAGCCAGATTCCATTTTGACACTAATGTCTTTTCATAGTCTTTGACGTAGATGGTAGATGGGAAGCTTTTCTGTTTCTTCCCAAGGATCATCTCAATGATGCGATTGGGCTTCCAGGTTGCAGCCATATTGACAACCGCTACCGAGCCATATTGCTCATCGGAAAATTTTTCAGCTTTCAGCGCATCTGCGGCATGGTCGTTTAGGTCAGATTCATCGGGGTCAGCATAAAATACAACCCAAACTTTCCCTGTCAGCTCACTGCTGCTCCAGGGACTGCCGTCAATCCGTCCGCCAAGTTTGCCTGAAAGTGTAATCAGAGGCGCTACTTTTCCCACTGGTAGCTCAGCAAACGCAAAAGCAGCCATCAGAAGCAGCGCCATTCCCAAGATAAGATTCCTTTTCATTATCCCTCCTTGTGTTTAGAACTCGTCAAAAAAGATGATCTTCAATTCACGATTGAACGCATACACCTTTTTACTATCCCAAATCAAATTTGTCAGGTCCAGTTCCACAAAAATATTTTCGGTGATGCCCACTCTAAATCCGGCGTTTAGGAGGCCGTATCCTCTGGAAATAATAAAATCGTGGGCTTCGTCAGTTAATTCATAATTCAGCGCGGCGTCATATTCCACCATCATAGAGAAAAGGGGATTCAGCTCCATCGCCGCACCGAGAAAGAAGCTGGGATAGCGATTATCTGAAGGCTGCTCCAGTGAATAATTAATCCCTGCATGAATGCTGGTATGCCCCAGAAGCATCCAATTTTTGCTGCCTACGAGATAAAAACCATAGGCAGGAACCTGATAATAGCCATTCATCGCGTTGCCATAGCCTTGGCTGCTAAAACCAACTGAGACACCAGGAATGAGAACCTGCTCATCAATCAGGCGGTATTTTGCTGAAACACCGGGCTGAGGATTCCATAAAATCGAATCATTGCCAATGATGCCAGTGCCTCCGTAGGAGAGCCCCAAGGAAATTCGGTCAGCCAAACCAATATCTACACCTGCAAGAACAGCTCCATTGGCGGCGAAACGCAGCTCCGTCATGAAAGAGGCTCTGGGCATTGTGGCCACAGTGGGCGTATTAATTAGCTTGGTCGGCGCCGCTATCTCCTGAGTCAAAGCAATAGCAAAGGATAAGAGCATCAATAATAGTAAACGTTTAAAAAATTTCATATCTTTTTCTCCATCAGGTGAATTTAGGGTATAGCAGCGAACTTATCAATTAAAAGCTGCATTGGATTCTCCCCTTTGATGATACATTTGATAAGTTCAGCCGTCAGCTCTGGTTTTTCCATCGGAAATAGATGGCCAGCCTCACGCATTTGCAGCGCTTTCACATAAGCCGAGCTGCGTAGCGCCTGCTGAACCGCTTTATTGGAAAGCGCGTCAGAATATTCACCGCGAACTATGGTCGTTGGCGTTTTCAACTGCTTCAGCTCCCGCCAGGTCTTAAGAGGTATAGAAGCGTAAATATCCGCTTCAATATGAGGTGGGCAGGCCAGCTCATATTGTCCATTATCGGCGCTTTTAAAACAGCTTTGACAATAGTTCCACAGCATCTCATCACTCCAGCGCTGGAAAACGGCCTTTTTGCGGTAGCTTTTAAAAAGCGTCTCTATGTTGGGAAATTGGCTTTGCCGGCGAAGGGCGACTTTTACAGGCAGAAATTTTTTTTCCATTTTAAAGGCGCGCATCATCGCCAGTATCCATAGATGGTACGGCAGAAAGAAAACGGGGTCCAGGGCAATAATCTGCTGGAAAAGCTCTGGTTTGCTCACAGCAGCTAAGATCGTGGTTACAGCGCCAAGAGAGTGACCGATTGCTATAACAGACTTCACATTCAGCTTGGTCAAAACGCTTTCCAAATCGGCAGCTATTTCATACCAACTGTCAATCTTTACCGGTCGTTCACTGCGACCATGCCCCCGTACATCGGTGGCAATAACTGTGTATTCTGTGGCCAGCTCCCTCAAAATCGGCTCGTATAGAGAGGCACAAAAACTATTGGCATGGTAAAAATGCAGGATGGGGCCCTCATTACCGTAGCGGTAAAGCTGAAGATTCAGGCCATCATAAGCTTTTACTTGAAACGTTTCCAAGATTTATTCCAGTGTCTGGTTATAAAAACGCCGCCAGAGCTTGTCATTCTCCGCTTTATTCCAAAGCTGCAGCCAGTCATTGCAATACGCATCATAAATTGTCCTCATTTTTTGGAAAATCTCAGGGGCCGTCATGTGATAATTTTCATGCCAATCAGCCCAAAATTCAGCATCGGCCTCATTCAATATTTTTTCCAGCGAGATAAAATGATTGAGTTTCTGGGCAGCTTTCCTTGCCGGCAGGCGGATTCGCTCGAAATAGTATTCCGCTGCCAGGAGTAATTCGAGGGCCTCCCTCAATGCAGTTGATTCTAAGCTGGTCATTTTCCAAAGAGGATTATTAAAAGATCCTAAGAGTCTGGAAAAAACATTAAGTTCAAGCAATGCACAAAAAAGCTGCTTTTGGGTGGCCAAGTTTGGCTGCTGAGCTTGATCGGCCAGCGTTAAATGAATCGGATAGAGCCATTTAAGCATTAGTTGTGCTGCAAAACCCGGCAAAATCTCCAAATCCTGACTATTGTTCAGGCTTTCGAGAAAACTGCGTATTTTAAACAAAACCATTGGCGCTTTCAGTTTCTGCAGCAATTTTCCCAGATCGGAACTCACCATATTTAGCTCGTTAATAATTTCCACCTCAGCAAGACAAATCAGTGGATGCCGGGAAAAACCTTCATTCAAAAGCTGTTTATGAAGCTGTTGTTCTTTGTTAAGACTCTTTTTTTTCAGTAGAAGCCGCTGCGTCCGATTCAAAATTCGCCATCCCTGGCCAGAATTCGACGCCGGAATCAGTTCATTCAATAGTTTTCTCGCCATAAGCAGTGATGAGACAAGCGTCAGCAGCTCTTCCTCATTTAGCTTTTCATCATTGATTATCGCTTCGAGATGAAGTGTCTCCTGATGAAATATTTTAAAAAAAAAGCTTTTCACAAATCCTCCTTTATCCAGAAAGGCTGGTCCGGCGGCATATAAAAACCGCGAAGCTGACCTTTTCCCAAGGCAATATGATCAACAAAATCAAGGACAAGCCAGCCAGATTTTTTCATTGTGAAATATTGGAACTTACATCTACTTATCACATCTTCCACCATATTGCCCAGCGTCGGCTGATGCCCTGTCAGGCAGATGACAGACTCCCGAAAATCATTCAAGTGAGCAAAAATTTCCTGGGGATCACCAAAAGCCAGAGATTCCAAAATCTGAATTTGTGATTCAGTACCGCCATAAACCTTAAGGATAATCTCCATCGTTTGCATTGCTCTCAACAATGGACTTGTGAGCCATAGTGCAATATCCTTTTGCTTTTCCCTGAGAAGAGCGGCGGACGCCATCGTCTTTTCACGTCCTTTTGCCGTCAGGCAACGCTGGAAATCACTGATTCCCGAGCTAAAGGCATCCTCAGCATGTCCGTGGCGAAATAAAATGATCCGTTTCATTCAGTTTCTCCATTTAATCGTATTTTACGCCGTTTTTCCTGAATAAAATCTGGCTCTGGGGGCTGAAAATCTTCACGATATCCAGGGTGAAGCTCGCGATAGACTTCAGAAATCTGTTGCCGAATGGAGGCGCTGAAACGACGGCGCTCATTAAGATCAGAATCATCGTAATCGGGAATGGTAGGCTTGAGAAATCGAATGGTGAGGTCAACGCTTTTCAGCTCTAAAAATGCCAAAAAATGTAGCACAAATTTCATATCAGAGTGCCAGGTTACCAGATCTCGATTATCTGGGTTCAGGTTTTCGCCATTAATTTTATCAATTGATATCACAACAGGCAGCACTGGTACTTTCAGGCGGTTTGCCGGAACAAAGAGAGGTGATTTAAATCGGCGAATAAAGGTGCCGTCAGAGGTTGTTCCTTCTGGAGAAAAGAATACATTAATACGATTTCGCAGGGCATCATAAACCATTGAGCCATACTTTTCAGAGCGACCGCCTGTATAGCGGTCAACAAATACCGCGCCACCAATGCGATTGGCCATCCCGATAATCGGCCAGCGCTTGACCTCCTCTTTAGCCACAAAAACCATGGGCAGCCGCGCCAGGGTTGCCATCAATTCGATATAGCCAAAATGATTGCTTACCACCAGAAAACCGTTCTCCCTGGGAATATTTTCTTCATTGAGAAAACGAAGCCGGGCACCCATAATGGCAGCAAGACTCCATCCTACCCAGCGGCTGACATAAAAGGCAAAGCGCCAGGCCAATTTTTGAGAAAAAATAGCCAGCAACAGCTTAAGCGGTGCGACAATAATCGCAACCAATAAAAAGCAGACACCGATAAGAAAAAGTTTGCGAAAAACGCGCAATTTCAGAAACATCAGATTTCCCGAAAAAAAGCGTCTTCCAGCTCCTCTTCGATGATCCTTTTGTGGCCATCTTCCTGTTCGGCTAAAATCTTGAACATTTCAGAGCCCACTGATTCGTTACTCAGCCTGGCAGACATATCCAAATACATATCTCGGGTGATTTTCTCATTTTTTGATGCTAAAATAAGAATCTGCTGCACATCCAGCCCATCGCTTTCAATGAGCTCCATAATATAATCAGTAAGCTTCAAGTCCCGGACAATTCGAGGGTTTTCCCCGATATATTCTGTATAATCATATTCTTGGAGCATTGCCTTGAGTTCCAGCTCAAAATCGCGCAATTTGTGTAGCATCGCTTTGGCATCACTTTGCTTCACTCTTTCTGCGAGGCAGGTATAGAACTCCGCAGCTTTTTCTTCCTGAGCAATGGCAAAATCAATCAATTGGGCAAATTCCATTTTTCAAACTTTAATTAAAGGTTTTTTAATAAAGTTTTGGCAATGGTGAGGCGCTGCATATTGCTTGTTCCTTCGTATATTGTGCCAATTTTGGCATCACGATACAATTTTTCCACTGGATAATCCTTTGTAAAACCATAGCCGCCAAAAAATTCCACCATTAAGGAGGCTGTTTTTTCTGCAATTTGAGATGAATAGAGCTTTGCCATTGCGGCTTCCCTGATAAAATTGCGGCCACTCATTTTCAGCCGGGCAGCATTGTAAACCATAAGCTTTGCAGCCTCCACTTCTGTGGCAATATCGGCAAGCTGAAATTGCATACCCTGGAAGTTGCCGATTTTCTGGCCAAATTGCACTCTCTCCTGAATATAGCGCAGACCATGGTTTAGCGCGCCTTCAGCAAGCCCCAACATTTGGGCGCCAATGCCAATCCGTCCTTCATTCAGGGTCTCGATGGCGATTTTATATCCCTTACCCAGCTCTCCGATCATATTTTCATTAGGGACAATACAGTGGTCGAGAATTAGCTCGCAGGTGCTGGATGCTCTGATACCTAGCTTATCCTCTTTTTTCCCCACCGAAAAGCCAGGGGAATCTTTTTCTACCATAAAAGCAGTAATGCCCTTATAGCCGGCAGCAGGATTGGCATTGGCAAAAACGACAAATAGTTCGGCATCGCCGCCATTGGTAATCCATAACTTATTTCCGGTGAGCTCCCAATAATCTCCTTTATCTTCTGCCCTGGTTGTCAGAGCAAAGGCATCACTGCCAGAGACAGCTTCACTGAGAGCATAACTGCTTATTTTTTTTGCAGCAAGCTGTGGAAGATATTTACTTTTTAAAAAATCACTTCCATAATTCAATACTAAATTATTGACTAGTGTATTTTGTGCGTCAACTACCACGCCAATAGCGGGATCAATCATACTTATGGCTTCGATGGCTAATATAGCCATAAAGAAGTCTGAACCTGATCCTAGATATTTTTCGGGAATTTCAATTCCCATAAGACCCATCTCAAATAATTTTGGCGACAGCGATGGATCAAGTTTACTGTCCGCATCCATCTTCGCACTGAAGGGGGCAATTTCTGACTC
The DNA here is from genome assembly GCA_011049095.1 of Fidelibacterota bacterium. Lineage (GTDB taxonomy): Bacteria > Fidelibacterota > Fidelibacteria > Fidelibacterales > DSDE01 > DSDE01. Next base: position 16,090 of record DSDE01000473.1, on the reverse strand, counting down.
GGCAAAATCCTTCACCGTATCAAAAAATAGCTGCTCATCCTCACTTAACGTTGTCAAAGCTTTAAATTTTTCCATATTCCCTCATAATTTATTTTGTTAAATATAGCTTCTTTTTCGGGGCAATCCTAATATCATTTTCTATATCATCAAGCTTTTTCAGCTCTTTATCCCCGGGAAACAGTTCACTGGCATAGGAAATGATTGCTGGTGTCCAGACATTAGCCAGAGTGTATTGCATCCATTTGGCATTATACCAAAAATAGGGGGGCTGGTTTATTAGCAGCTTTAGTGAATCGGGCATTTCTCCATCGTCAGGGTTTTTGAGAGCAGCCATTAAAATAGCGCTGCTTAAATCAAATCGATTTTCTTCCAGGGTTTTATTTAAAGCGGTCATCGCTGATATTGTATCATTTTGTGCCAGGCTCATAAGGGCTTCGGTTCGAAATGTCCGATAATGACTGCGATTCAAAGAATAGATTTCATCTAGCTGCTGTCGGGCTTCATCAATCATTGCAAATTTCAGCAGACTTTCTGCAAAATCAGCCCGCAAGTCAATAATGCCGTTTCGGTATGATATAGCTCTTTTAAAATATTGGAGGCTTGAGGCGCTATCACCCAGGGCGCTGGAGGCTGAACCCAAAATCCAGTAGGCCTCTTCCAATGTTTCGTCCAGAGTCAAGGCAGTTTTTGCCACCTCAAGAGCTTTAGAATAGCGCTTTAATTCCAGGTATTTCCTTGCAAGAAGCAATCTGCCTTCAATTTGCTGTCTCAGGCTCATTTTTATTATCTGTTTTTCCAATGTATCAATCAGCGCTGCAGGCGATTCTCCTTTCAGTGTCAGTGCGGTAAAAGCTATTTGATAGGCCTGCTGCTGCAGGGGATATTTCTCCAGGAGCTCAGTTATGGCATTTTCTGCGGAATCGGCGCCGTGAATAATAAGGGTGGCATAAGCAGCCGCAGCATCGAGGTCCAGACTTTGATAAGCTTTGCTTTTTGCCTGTCTGATGAGCTCCTTCATCTCCAGTGTATCTGCATTTTCCATTTGATGATAAATAGCATTGGCCAGACCCACAGCATAATAGGGCTCGATGCTTGCGGGATTCTTTAGTTTTTTTACCAGCTCATGCAGACTGGGATCAAGTTTGTTGAGTCTTTCCAGTGTGATTTCACGGCTGTCATATTGATTGCGTTGTGGACTCACACTGCCGTTGACGCCTTCTGCCAGATATTCCCAGACAGAGGCTTTCTGATAACGGCTGACAAAACGCTTTGCCCCATTTGCCTCTGCTTCCTTTGCCTCAAGGTAGAGCTTTTCTATGTCCTCTTTTTCCTCAGATGTCAGTATGCTGTGCACCTGATGTGTCATTTCATGGATAATTGTATTGTAGCGATAATAAATCATACGCTCGACATCTTCAATGCCAGTGACAGTTGTGTATCCGCCGCAGCCTCTGACATCGTCCCAAAGACGGCTGTCATAGCTTATGCGCTGGTCTTTCAAAATAGCAAGGCTGGGAACTTCGCTCAGCTTCATATAGAGTGGTTTGATATAGTGGTAACTGCCAGAAGCAAGCAGCACCGGGATGTATTTTTCCAGTGGGGCTACTGACAAAGCAATCTTTTTCTGATGCCGGGGAGACAACTCGTGCCAATTAAGAATATATTTATCAATATCGGGCACTTCTGGTCTTGTTTCGCGAATAAATTCACGATCATCACCGGCCCGATAAACTGAAGATTTCATTCGTATAGCTTCCAGGGCTTTAGCTAATCCGGCGTGAGCCCGACCATAATTAGGAACAAGGTCAAGAGCTCGCTGAAAAAATTCTATGGCTCCCCAGTTTTCTCCCTGCTCCCAATCCAATACACCAAGCCACAGATAAGGCTCAACATATTGCTTATTTGATTGTGTCCAATCAAGCAAAGCTTTCCGTGCCCCAGAATAATCACGCTGCGCCATTTTTTCCTGAATCAGTAAAAATGAGTCTCTTTGACTAGTGGCTAATACAAATCGACCAGGGTATTTTTCTTCAAGCTCAGAGTAATTGTACCGGGTGTAGCCATTTCCCAGCATATAGTGGGCAGCTTCATTTAGATTGTCCAGGCGCAAGCTTGCCTCAAAGGCGCTGATGGCATCATTCACCCGATTGAGGTGAATGAGAATCTGTCCGGCGCTGCTGAGGAGCGGCGCATCCAAAAATGGTTCTCGAATCAGTGAATCAGCATAGACCCAGGCTTCTTGGTAATTATAGCGCTGCATTTCCAGCATCATTTTCAGGTGTAGCAGCTCCCGTTGCTCTTTTTCGGTTTCAGTATAAATTGATTCGATATATTTTTCCGCTTCATCAAGACGAAGCTGCTGTATCAGCCAGCGACTGTGTACCAATAGATGCACTGCACCTGCTTTTCGCTTTCTCATTTTTGCTCGACTGCTTTTTTCTATGAGTAGATCATTTTGGCAGTATTCCAGCGTCTCATACCAGGCAAAATACCACTCATCTTGCCGCTGCCGTTTTTTAACTTTTTGTAGCAAGTCAGCAGCCTCTTCATAACGGCGCTGGCTCATCAGCAGTCTGGCTTCTAGGATAAGACGCTCTGCAGGATTGAGAATTTCTTTCTCCATCATTTCTGCAAAAGCATCCATTTCTCCCAACCCTAGCAGGCCAATAGCCTTTTCAAAGCCCTGAGAATTATAAACAATTGACAAAGCGTCTTGCTTTTTTTGCTTTAAAAACAAAGTCCAATCAGATTGCGCATATAAAACTGTAGCTAATAAGATTATGATTATTAAGCGTTTATCTAATGACATTCATTTCTCCTGTGATTTCCCAAAGTATGATATTGAAAAAGTGCTTTATGAGATAGGGATAAAGCCGACTGACTGGTTTTCAAAGGCTTTTCCGTATGAGTATATTTCCAGCTCCCTGCATAGCAATAGAGACAGCGAAAATGGCAGCTATTGTAAGTACCGATATCCTTGGAAATAATACAGCCACAAGCCTTTCGCTGATTGTGGTCCCGCAGTTTTGGATAGCTATCCGAACTGCTATCTCCTAAAAACATTTCCATCTGAGTATCACCGGTACAGAGCCGCCGTATGAGCTGATCATCTATGCAGCGATTTGGTAAAATACCGAGATGACTGAATTTATTATTTTCGCTGCAAGCCGCAACTTGGAGGCTGTATTTTTTCGCTATTCTGGATATTGCTTTTGCTGCTGCTTCCATCGTGTCGCGGCTCCATTCTTCCCATTTAATGCCGGCTTTAAGAAATCTTCGGGCTACTTTACCGTAATCCTGAATATCAGCAAAACTAAAAACCAGCTTTTCGGTGAAATGGTGGAGCTGATAGGCCAGCGCTTCAATTTTTTCTATAAGTATCTGCAATGGAGTCTGGGATGAAAGAATGAGGGGATCAAAACGCCAGATAATCCGAGAAGAACCAAGCTGCTGGGAGAGATCCTGAAAAAGGCTAATTCGCTGCTGTAATGGAGCTAAATTGGGTTCGAAACCCTCTAAGCCATAATCATTGATAGTAAAATGGAGGTAATAAGTCCTTCCCCTGGCTTCAAAAAAACTTTTTTCCCACAGCAGCGGCTGAGGAAACTTGCTCCAAAAAACAATACAGCGCACTTTTTCCAGTGAAATGGGAACTAATTTGTGGGTAAATGGATTGGGAGTGGCACTTATGCCCTGCTGAAACTGATTTTTTAGCCAAGGCAGAAAAAATGCCGGAATATCTGTACGGCGGCTGGCAGATAAAATCAAAGGCGCTTCGATGTACTTTATCTCAGAGCTACCCTTAAAAACCGGTATTTTATCCCAGTGCACCATCCAGAAAAACTTTAATGACTCAAGAAATTATATTGGGGCTGCTTAGTTATTCAATCATATCATCATCAACAAAATCTTCAAGACTGAAACGACCTTCGGCAGCCATTTTCATTACCGCATCCACCAGTTTCCGGCGGGCGGTCTCCACCTTTCGCCGAGGCTGCGGACCTTCCAGATCACGGAGCTCATCTTCAAGCATAATCTGGGCTTTTTGGGGAATATTACTATTCATAAATTCAACAAATTCTGCATCCATCCCTTTCATCGCCATAGCAAGGTCAGCGAGGTCCACAGATTTAACGGCATCCCGAACTACATCGATAGGCAATTTGGAAAAATCCTCAAAACTGAGATGAAATTTTGCCAACTCCTTGGCCAAGTCAGGGTCTTCATTCTGTATCTGACTAACAAACTGCCTTTCAAAATCGGGGTCCAGGCGCGTGAGGAGCTCTGCAATCTGTTTGCTTCCGCTGCGATTAAAACGGGCCTTTCGAGGAATATGCTTAGATTTCTCTTTCAGGTCTGCTTCGATGCTGACCACACCTTCGTAGGGAATATCAGCCACTTCGCTCATATTCATCAAAATATCTGCCTGTTCATCACTGTCAAACTCCTTGATAATAGCAGCTTGCTGCTCGATGGGCAGTTGACTGATGGCCAAAGCTTTGACAAGTGCAGATTCCGGTGCAAGCAGAAATACAATCTGCTCATTTGAGAACTGAAACATATAATCAAAGAGAAATTTCTCTGTTTCGTCTTTGGGCGCCTTAAATTTTTCACTCATTAACTGGAAATAATACTCTTCCAGGACTTTCTTTTTCACCTTAAAAGGGACGTGAGACAATGTATCGGCATGTTTACGGATACGATTCATTTCCGCAGGTGTCAGACTACGAAAAAGAGAGACAGCAAGGCTATTGCCAAAAACTTTAAAAATAATAGCAGCTCTGTCGAGATTGCTAAGGGTATTTTCAGCCATTCTTATTATCTCCTTTTGTATCGGCTCCATCTGAGCTGCCTTCGCCCCCGCTCTCTTTAAGCCATTTCCGCATCAAAGCGCTGGCAGCATCGGGATTGGCAACACTGAGATTAACAATACTGCTGCGGATTTCTGTCATCTCCTCATCTTCTTCTTCCGGGTCGGGAGTTTTTGCTTTATCGCTGCGAACCAGATTATCATGCTTGAGTTCAGAGAGAATCTTTCTTCTCAACTCATTTTCTGTGGCAACAGCAGCAGCTTCTACAGCAGTTCTTTTACTGCGCTGCATCCACCAAAAAGTTCCTAGAAGGATTGAAATGAGAACCAATCCTGCAAGAGACCAGACCCAAAGAGGTGTTTTAGCAACAGAGCGCGTACTTAGTTGAGCCTGAGTCGTAGCCAGGAGATTAATTTTCTCAGCTATGGCAGCTTCAAGCTCTTCTTTTTCTTTTAATTTTAGAGCTGACTCATCAATGGCGGCGCTACGGTTGGCACGGTCATCCTGCTGAATAGCCAATTGAAGCTTCAGTGCGGCAATTTCATCCTGAAGTTTTTTCAGGCGGGAGGTATCCTGAGCCAACATCCGTAATCTTACCTGCTGTTCAGCCAACAGTCGTTGGGTTTCAATGTCATCCTGCAAGGAATTTCGCGAACTTAGTTTATCAATCACACCCAGAAGCATGTTTTCAGATGCTGATGGCTGGCTGCTGGCAGTTGGCACCTTAATATTATCATTTAAATCTTCGATTTGCCGCTGGATATCCAGAATAAGTCTGCGAGTCTCTTCATCCCGAGCATTTTCTTCCTGGCTTGGCTTGTACTGAGCAACAGGCTGAGTTTGTGCTGGCATTACTACCGACTCATCAAGCTTGAAAGCAGTAGTCATAATACTGAGGACATCACCGCGCTGCCGGTCAAAATGAGCGGCAACCATAGCAACCTGCCGAACTGATTCTACCAGATTTGGATGTACACCTTCTTGTAAAATCAGGCTGATATCCAATTTTCGCAAAACAGGAACCCGCTCCTGGAGCTGGCTGACAGATCGTGAATAAAGCTCTTCCGTCTCGGCATCGTCTTCACCTGATGCAGCAGATGGCATTGGCATCGGCTCATCATCAAGTACTGGAGGAATAATCTCTGACTGATAATCAGGCTCATCATCAACAAGGGGCACTTCCGATTCAAAAACGCCACCTGGAATTCCCGGCAGGATATCACGGTAAATATCAGTCTGGGGGGCTTTTCGATTTGCGGTTCCCGGTGTTTCCAGACCCGGAAGATTTGTCTGCCGGTCTGAACTTTCGGCTCTGCGGATTTGCACACTTTTTTGTGAAGGCTTATAGACCTCTTCAATTTTGCGCTCAGGTTGAAACTCCACTTCAGCTTTTACATCCACGATAAAATTACTGTTGCCGAGAATCCGTTCCACAGCAGTACTGATACGCTGGGCAATTGTATTTTCTATCTCAATTTTCTGCGCCAGATAATGAGCTGACTGACTATTTGCCTGATTAAACATAACGGCTGCAGCCAGCAACCCGATTTTCCATTTTAAGTGATTTCTCATAAACAGCTCCTTTAAGATATTGATAAAAAGGTGATTTCTACCCGGCGATTAGCCCGTTTATTATCATCAGATGTATTCTCTTTTTTTGGGCGGGTATCAGCAAAACCAATGGCGCGAAAACGATCAGAGTCAACGCCTTTGGAAATGTAATAATTAACCACCTTGCTAGCTCTGGCTGTGCTGAGCTCCCAATTTGAGGGAAAAAGCTGAGACCGAATCGGATCGCTGTCAGTATGCCCTTCCACTGCAATTTGATAAATGCTCTCATAGATGGTGCTGACAAAAGCATCAAGGATGGGATAAACAGCAGGATTGAGCTCGGCTCTTCCTCTTTCAAAAAGAATATCAGATTTTAGTGAAACCGTAATGCCGCGATAACTATGCGTTAGCTCCACCACATCAGAGATATTATTCTCCTCAATAATTTTTTCCACATCCCGGGAGATCTGGAGAAGGCTGACTCTGCCCGCCTGTTTTGCGGCTTTTTTACCAAGGATTTTACCCATCGATTCACCAAACTGCTCCATTTTTATGGGATCAATGCTGGACATAGAAAAAAGCAAAACAAAAAAGGTCATTAGCAGTGTCATCATATCAGCATAAGTCGTAAGCCAATCTTCTTGTGCTTCAGGTTTATTTTTTTTGTTGAGATCTGACAGATTCATTAATGTTCCGCCTATTCCTTGATCCACAAACGCGGCGGCAGATAGCTGTTGAGACGCTCCTTAACAATCATAGGGTGTTTTCGATTATAGAGAAGAGAGACCCCTTCAACGATCATCTTCTGCAACATTGTGGCTTTATCAATTCGCATCTCAATTTTGGCAGCCATTGGATTAAAGAAAAGATTTGCCATTACAGTACCGTAAAAGGTTGTGATAATTGCCGCGCCCATACCGACTCCAAGCTGTTTTGTCATCTCTTCACCTGTACCTGAGCCCATACTATAGAGCATAACCACCAAACCGATAAGGGTTCCAACCATACCAAAGGCCGGTGAAAACTTGCCCATAGTTTTCAGCATATTTGCTTCATCAACCTCCCGCTGCTCCCTGTTTTGAATACGGGTTATGAGAATATCACGAATATCATCTTCATTGTAGCCATCAATAATCAACTGAATACCATCTCGAAGAAAGGGGTTAGGCGCGCTGCCAATAACCTTTTCCAGCTCGGCGGCCCCTTTCCTGGCGGCATTGGCAATTTCTGCGATTGCTACCACCAGTTTTCGCATCTCATCCTTTTCCTTACGAAAAACCACACCGATGACTTTAAAAACACGGGCGACTTCTTTTAGCGGGAAAGCAATAAGGGTGGCGGCCAGCGATCCCCCCAACACAATTGCCAGAGAAGAGACTGACCAAAACATAGTAAAATCTTTTGTCAGAAATGTGATACCGGCAAAGATTAATCCCAGACCAGATACAATTCCCAGCAGACTACCAATATCCATGCAAACTCCTTATTTATCCCGCTGATAAGAGGCGGTACGGATGCGATTTTCATTTATTATTTTAAGAATATTGCGAACATCCTCATATTCAGGGTCAATTCGCAGAGCAAGATTCCAGTTTATTGTAGCTCGTTCTAAGTCGCCCATTTTATAATATATTGAGCCTCGGCGGGCATAGGCCAGAGCCAGATTAGGATTTAGCTGAATCGCCATATCTACATCATCCAGTGCTTGCGCATAATCACCGGCATAGAAAAATCGGAGACTGCGGCTGAGATGCTTCAACGCCAGATTAATATTTTGCTCCATAACATGATGCTGCAACTTTACAGATTGCAGGCTATCTTCCAAAACAGATTTCTGCTGCCGTAAATTACTGACGGTATTCTGCAGATTATATACTTCAGCAACGGTCACTCTCAAGGAATCATTCAGCTTTTGGATCTCAATATCTGCCAACCTGAGAACGCTATCTATCTTTGCTTGAATCTTTGTCTCCGACTCTGGATCTGTCTTTTCCCAGTTTGCAGCTGCGGGAAGCATACCTTTGCCGACAGACGGCATTTGGGGTCTGCCCCGTCGCTGAATATTTTCATCTAAGCGGGGTATTTCCAGACTAAGACCAGCAGAAATTGCTGGCAGATCACTTGTGTTGGCTTTCCCAAAATTTGGAAGCCATTGCAACTGTGAGATTCCCAAATTGAGTTTATAGTCGGTGGTGATTGGTATCCGTACACCGGCATTTATACCGCTCCCGTCAAACTCGCCCATCACCTCTAAACCGCCACGAGGCGCTTCCGGATTTGTTCGCAAAAGGAATCCGGCAAAAATACCAGCTGTGCGCATACTGTCATTGGTAGCAAAAGCTTTAGCCAAACCGCCGCTTCCCACACCCATATAGGTATTCAATCCCATTCTGCCCAGCTCTTTTTCACTGCTGATGACCGCAAAAAAACTATAATTATCCTTCAATTGCATCCGTCCGTCGGTTTGCTGAAAGACAAAATCCCAGATTCCCACTGCTATGCTGATATCACCATAATCAACGATATTTTTAGAAAGATTGAGGGCAAAATCCACAGTGGCAGAATCAGGTGAAAGATCATCCTGAACAGCGCTGAGTCCAAAATTGAATCCACTGCTGATTTGGGAATCAAAAAAGACACCTTTAGCGCTTTTCATACCATCATTTCCACCTACGGCAAAAAGGTCTGATCCGAAACCGGCCCGAAAAATATATGGCGTTTCCCAGACTGAACTTGTTGGGATATGCATCATCGAGCCTGGCTTTGTGAATGTCACCTGCCCCTGCAGAAGACCCACACCAAGCACAAAAAAGATGATTAAGAATCGCATTTTCATAATTTCCCTACGACATACCCAGTTTTTTACGCACAATGGGTGCATAATTAGAAAATGGGTAACTTCTGATAAACTGCTGATAATATTGCTGGGCTTCCTGTATGCGGTTTAGTTTTTCAAGGGCAACAGCCATTAGAAGTAAACTTTTCTCCCGCATTGACTGATCAGGGTGCTCTAAAACATCACTGAGCAAAATAAGCGCCTCATTTAACTTATTCATATGAAAACTGCATTCGGCGTTCCAGTACATGGCATTATACCAGACCAGATTAGAATCATTTTGCCTTACAATTTCTGTAAAAAGCCGCTGGGCTTCTTCAAATTTTTTCTCAGTAAATAATTCAAGAGCCTGGCTATAGTGATCCACTAAGACATCTTGCCGGGGTCTTATCAGCTCTCCACCTGCTTTCTTTGCACTCTCTATTTGACTTTGCTCCAGTCTGGCAATTCGGTCCAATAGCCGTGTCAGCTCTTTTTCCAGGCGAAGGATCCGTGCTTCATACCTGAGATTCATTTCTTGAAGCTCGCCATTGCTTTGAGACTCACTTTGATTTTGTGGGGCCTGATCAATTTCCATGGTTTCCGCTTCAGGCAAGTTTTCACTTTTTTCCGGCTCAGCTTTCTGTTGAGCTGCTTCTGCCGCCTCCAGCATCTCCTTTTCAAAAAGCATATTGGGGTCAAGCATCGGGTCTTGAGCGAAAAGTAAGCTAACTGAGAAAAAAAGATTTAGAAATAGAACTCGCGACATTTAAAAGGTTCCCGAGCTAATCATTTCTCTCACCTTTGGCACCATATCACTGTCAGGATAAGTTTCCACAAGCTTTTTAAAAGCCTGCAGGGCATCTTTTTTCCGTTCGAGCTTTAGATAAGAAGCGCCGATTTTATACTGGCTGTGATCTTTTTTATTGCTGTCATCATAAGTCTGCACTTTGGCGAAAGCATCAATAGCCTTTAAAAATTCGCCTTTAGAATAATAACTCTCTCCTATCCAATATTGACAGTTATCTGCAAGGTCATGGCTTGTGGAAAGTGCTATTAATGCTTCAAATTCAATAATAGCTTTATCACACTGCCTGCTAAAATATAGCTTCAAGGCTTCATCATAGCGTTCTCGAAATTCGGCGTCAGTAATCTGCATCACCGGCTCTATAGCCATATGCATTTCTTTTGCCACCGATGGCTCATCATTGACTTCTTCATTTCCAGGTTCAGGCTCAAGTTGAAACGCTTTAAGCTGTAGGTCATCAATATTGTTGCTGACAATGCTTTCAGGAAGCGTCAGAGGTTCATCGCTGAGAACTGCTCCCAAATGTTGGTCAGATTTTTTTGTGGCTTTAGCTTCCAAAGTATATTTTATCTGCTGCTGATTGCCAGTCAATTGAGCTTCCAACGCCTCTTTTTCAGCTATAAGCCTCGCCATTGCCGAGTCGGCTTTATTTAATCTCTCTTCGTATGCGCTAATCTGCTTAGCCTCCACACCGATTCGATATTCCAGCGAATCTGTAATTTGCAGCAGGTTTTTAATCTGTTTTTGCTGGTCTTTGATTTCAGCGTTCAGAATGATAATTTTGTTTTTCAGCTCCAGCAGCTCTGACTGCCGCTCCTGGAGCATTTTTTCTTTGCGCTGCAGCTCATTTTGTGTTTGCTCAAATTGCGCTTTCTCTACAACTTCTTTATTTCCGCCACATCCAGACACTAATAAAATTCCAGTTGCCAATGCATAAACAATAACTTTATTCATATTCTTCCCATTCGATTTTGTAAGTGTAACCAATAAAGGAGCCAAATGATTTTGGCAAAAAGAGCTGGAAATCTCCACCTGCGCCTGGCAGCAGTGAATTATCTGATGTAATACCAGACTGAAAGGTCTGAAAACTTCCTTTCGCAAATGTCGTCACTGTTTTGGTGCTGCCGCTCCAATTCATCCGAAAAATCATATTAACCTTGACAAAATCTGCCCTTCGCGCACCAATATTTTTAACACGGCCCGAAAAGACCCGATTACCGCTGTTGTCTGCTGATTCCCGAATATTACCATCAAGAATACAGTTGGCGCTCACTGCTGGAGGAACAGCTTGTGAGGAAATAGTGACAGGCGCCGAACTGGATGCAGTTGGCGCTGAGGTCAAAGTATGGCTCTCCAGAGGCTGGCTTTTTGCTTCCTGCAGCTCGGGAATATTTTCCACGATACGGACGATACTATTGCGGTCAAGAGAAAGATAACCAATAAGTGTCTGCACTTTAATGGCGCGGTCATCTTGGTAGATAATTTTCCCATAGATAGTTGTCCCGTTATTCAGGATAATCTCTTTATCATAAATCTTGAGAGGATTATCCCAAATATCTGCGCGTCCTTTCAGCTCTTTAAGCTCTGCCTTGAGGTGCTCTATTTCAGCGCCCAGCTTTTTTAGATCATAGCTCAGCTCATTCAGGGCAAAATTGAGATCAGTACCCTGCGCGCTGACTGCTGCCACACTGTCTTTCGCCAGGGATGCAATCTCCTGACGAATAGCCTGGTTTTGTAAATCGATACTGGCATGAAACACGTCTGCTTCTTCATCAGATTTATCTTTTTTCCCGATGCCTAAAAAGCCGCAACCGGTAAAAAAGAGTACAAATGCAAACAGGAAGAGCCCCAGTCCACCCCTTGGGATTTGGTGCCGGAAGATTTTGGTTAATAATTTCATTCTTCTCCAACGTTTTTCGCTTGAAAAAATATAGTTTTGCCATGCTTTAAAGTCAAGGAAAAATCTACATTTCAGTAAGTTAAGCTCAAAAAGTTAAACTTTTAATTGAAGTGAATCTCCCTTTCTTCTTGGAAATGCGGCCTATTTCGAATATCTCAGCAGTGCAGCAACAGGAGAAAAGTCACCCATATTAGCTGCGATATACTCAACTCGAGCCCCAATATCCAGCGCTGAATGGGCAAGATCATCAGAAATATCTACCGAGCGGGTCATCTCATGCTGACAATTTGGGCAATTCGATTCATCGTCCATCGTCATATAACCACACCAAGTGCAATACCACCCTTTACGGTGAAAGTTTTCACTTAGAAGCAGCGTCTCTACCTGGCCGTTGGTCAGAGCTTCTTCTGTATGCTTCATACCTAAAACAGCCTTATGGCTCTTATGAAACTCATCTTCCATGCGGCGTAAAAGTTGTTTTTCCCAGATAATACGATGGGTCTCTTCACTGTCACTCATTCTGTCTAAAACCTTATCCAGTGCATCATTAGGGTCTATTTGATATTCATCAAAGACCAGGCCGCTTAATTCGGCAGTAAGTAGATTACGAAATTCCGCCACTGCTTCTTTAATACCACCTAAGATCAACCAGTTAAAGCGATTCTTCTTATGTAAATCCAACAATTGTGAAAGCACCATTTTGTAGTGACGAGATACAGATTCTTCAACTTTTCGCTGATTTTTCCGCTCCTCATTACCCCGGTAGCCTGCTTCATTTCGATTTTCCGGAAGGAGATTCATTGTGCTCCATAATTCCACGGCGTGACCAAGTCTTTTTTCAATAATTTTTGCTTTTCCCTGATCCACCAGAACAATGGCATAGTTTCGCTGCTCACTCATTGCCTGTAAAAGGGGTCTTAGGTAGGCACGGTCTTGAATCACCAGCATATTTTCCATCTCCATCCCAAGTGAAATTACTTGCCAGATATAAGCTTCTGATGAGCTGACAATCAGCAGCGAGCGGTGCTTCATAGAGATTTGATTTCGAATATATTTTACAATGCCTTCGATGTCCTTTTCTACAGACTGCAACTCAATTTCTAAAAGGTTTTTAAAAAAGGTCTTCTCTTTTTTATACCGATACAGATTATTGATAATCGTCTCGGCATTCCGCATCTTTTGAGGTGTTGACAAGTCAAGATAAGCCGTCGTAATCAAATGTCCATTTGATTTCAGCGACTGCAAAGACTGAATTAATGACAACGAATCCATATCATTCCTCCTTTTTAAGTATTATGCTAACTAAATTATTCGTCACTTCGCGTTACCATCTTCGTTTTCAATATACCTTGGCTCGTCTGGAAAATCAAGCAAATTTCCAAACTTATAGCCTGGGAAAAATTAGCTTTGACAGCAGCGCCAAACTAAAAGCTCACGACTCATTTTAAAACATTTGAGAAAGTCCTGAATATCTCTAAGAAAAATTGCATATTTCCCCAAAAAAATGATTAACTTTTTTCGGGAAAGGAGAATGAAAAATGAAATCATACACAAAACATCTAACATTTAATATTCCGGCCCGGATGGATTTTATCAATATCAGCAGCCAAGTGAGCGCCGCCCTGAAAGAAAGCGGCATCAAAGAAGGTCTCTGCCTGGTTAATGCAATGCACATTACTGCTTCAGTTTTTATCAATGATGATGAGCATGGCCTCCATCAGGATTACAAAAAATGGCTGGAATGGCTGGCGCCTTATGACCCCAGTCCCCAAAAATATCAACACAATCGCACAGGGGAAGACAATGGCGATGCCCATCATAAAAGGCAGATCATGGGCAGGGAAGTTGTCGTAGCTGTGACCAATGGCAGATTGGATTTTGGGCCCTGGGAACAGATTTTTTACGGAGAGTTTGACGGACGTCGTCCCAAACGGGTACTGGTGAAAATAATTGGCGAATAGTTACCAGAAAACCATTGCTATTATGGGCGCTGAATGGAGTTTCAGCGACGAAGCAGCACGTTTCTGGCTGAAAACCCAGGATTTTGAGGCGGTCTTGTCTTACATGATTTCAGCAGACAACGTATTTTTAGCCCTGAATGAATCTAATGCAGATTTGGGCTTTTTGGCGCTTCAGAATGCTGCTGGCGGCATCGTTTCTGAAACAGTGCAGGCCCTGGCTAAAAACCAGAGTGAAATCGTTGAATATGTTCCCTACCAGATTGATCAATGTTTGCTGGCAAAGAAGAAAAACATCGCCGCTAAAGCCGTGTGTTCCCATCCTCACGCTCTGGCACAATGCAGTATCATTCTCAACACAGAATTTTCGGATACGCCCCTCATAACAGCAGGAGATACCGCTTTGGCAGCCCAGCAGTTAGCAAAAGGAATCATTTCACCGGAAACCTATGTCATCGCCAGTGAGGCAGCAGCCAATCACTACGGCCTTGTCATCTTGAAAAAATCAATACAAAACCTGGCCAAAAACAAAACCGATTTCATTGTAGTCCGTTCAACAGAAAAGAGATAATAAAGCAAGCTAATACAGACAAAAATATTTGTCCAAGAATTGATGATGAGCAAATCTAAAGTGATAAAAACCTGTCTCTCAAAAAAAGTTCAGGCCATAAAACCGAGTATGACTAGCGCCCTTCACGGCAAGCTTATCCAAATCCAGGCTGACGGGAAAAACATTTTGAATCTCGGGATTGGCGAGCCGGACCTAAACAGCCCGGAAGACGTAAAACTAGCCGCAATTGAAGCAATCCGCAATAATCAGACCCGCTATACAAATAATCGAGGCAGCCTAGACTTACTGAAAGCAATTGCTGAGTATTTGCTCAAAAGCTATGGCTTAAATTATAGGCCAGAAGAACTTATTGCCTCAAATGGTGCCAAGCAAGCCTTGTTTCTTGCTCTGAATTCTGTCATCAATGCTGGTGACAAGCTCCTGATATTCAGGCCGTTTTACCCGTCTTATCTCCAAATGTCCATCATTGCTGGAGCCGAAATTCTTATTGCTGACCTAAAAGAAGAAAATAATTTTCGGATAGAGCTCGAAGACTTGCAAAAAATTGACTTTTTACAGTTAAAAGCAATCATCCTCAATATACCTTCAAACCCGACTGGCGGCGGGATCAGTCCATCGGCTTCTGCTTATCTGGCAGAAAAAGTTTTAGAAAATGAAATTACCCTGATATGCGATGATATTTATCGGGATATCTATTTTTCGGAAAAAGCGCCTCTGCATCCACTGCTTATAGAGCCGCAGCTAAAAGATTATACAATTATAATTAATGGGGTCAGCAAATCTTGTGCAATGACTGGCTGGCGGCTGGGCTATGCTGCCGGAAATGCTGAAATCATTGTTGCAATGGACCACCTGCAAAACCAGGTGAGCGGCCATCCGTCATCTATCACCCAGATTGCCGCCATTGCCGCACTGAAAATGAAACCACAATACAGCAAAAATTTAATAGCACACTACAGCAAGCGCAGAGACTTGTTTTTAAAATATTTATCAGATACTGACTATTTAACCGCTGTCGCCAGCGAATCAACATTCTACCAATATCTAAATATAAAATGGTTCATCTGCAATGCTATCGTTGAGAGCAGCCTAGATTTTGCTCATCAGCTCTTAGAAGCTTATAATATTTTTGTAATGCCATCTGAAGCTTTTGGTCATAGCGGATATATTCGTGTCACCCTGAATATGGAGCCTTATGATATGAATTATTTTTTCGATTCCATTCGCTTAATTGCAGAAAGTGGCAAAAAATGATGGATGGTCCTGCACCTCAGCAAGAGATAGAAGCTTTGCGGCAGCTCATCAACCGTATCGACCAGCAAATTGTCAAACTGCTTGACGAAAGAATGCAGATTGCCTTTCAGATTGGTCAGCTGAAATCACTCCTTGGGAAAGATGTTCTGGATGAACAGCGGGAAGCTGCAGTTTTTGAGAATATACGCAGCACAACAACTAGAATGCTGAACCAAACACAAGTCGAACAACTTTTTATCAAAATAATCAAACTTGGCAGGGAATTTGGCGAAAAGGGAATTGCCAAGAAAAACATAAGGAAGGAGAGTTAAAACAAATGATTATCGTACTGGAACCAAAAATAAAAAAGAGTGAATATGAGGAATTGTTATCATATATAAATAATTATAAGTTAACAATTCACACATCACAGGGCGACAATC
>DSDE01000470.1 GCA_011049095.1 Fidelibacterota bacterium | reverse complement strand
GTTTTGCGGCAACACTTTGATGCTCAGGGGGCTAAAACTGCATTAAAGGATGAAAAAAACGCCATTGATTATGCACGGCTTTTTGGTCTGGTGGAAAGAGCTGCGCAGCTATTGACTCAGCAGAAAATCCGCAAAGGAGATAAAATAAGCTGGCATTGGCAAGGAAATCTTAATGATCAGCTCCTGCTGATTTCGCTTTTTGCTTTTGGCGCCGTTGTGCTCTTTGCTCCAGAAAAAGCTCGGCCTGCCGCAGAAGCGGATTTTCTCCTTACACCGGAAAATCCTCTTTGCAATTTAAAAAATGAAATTCCCGCTCCTATCTCTGAAGCTCTGGCTAAAGCGAAATTTACCCCTGATATCAAACTTTCAAATCCTGCATTAATCAGCAAACTGGATGATGGAAGCGAGGTGATTTTTAGCCAATACAATCTATTAAACGCAGCTCAGTCACTGGGCAAAGCTCTTTATCTTTTCCGGCCCGGCGATGCCTTAATGCCCAGCTTAGCGCTGACATTAAGTGAGCTTTCACTGAATCTGCTGGCGCCCATATATTTTGGTAAAACAATTTGGATAGAACCCGATATTTCCTTTTTTAATATTCAAAAAAAAATCTGCCACGGTGAAATCCATTATTGCTATCTGCATAGATTTGATGCGGCAGAATTATGTGAACTGTCAGGCTGCCAGCCATTGCGGGATGCCACCCTCCTGCTTAATATCAAAGACTATCAGGATTTTGCAAGAGGAATAAAAAAAGATTTTAAATTTATTTCTCCTTTGGATTCTATGGCTGGCGTTGGCCCGCTGATAGATTCCCAAGGCAAAATCTTAGAAATCCCTGCCAGCGAACTCAAGCTGTCTGACAATCAAATAGAGATACGGGGACACAGCCTTTTTGATGGCGCGTTGCCCGAGAAATTTCAGCACCAAATTTTTAAATATCAGTGGATTCCTGTCCCAAATTGGACTAAATTCCAGCGTGCTGAGCATATTGAAAAGCAGGGCAGTTTAAAAAGCAGATAAAATGTAAAACAGGGAAATAATAATGGATATTGGAACGCTATTTGGTCTCATAATCGGACTTTTTTTAGTCGCTTTTGGAATGATGGACGACACAGGGTCCATACCCGAAACCTTTTTTAATATCAAGGCAATGGCTGTGGTGCTGGGAGGCACATTCGCCGCCACTGTCATCAATTATCCCCTTTCCCAGATTTTGGGTATTATTCGCGTTTCTGGGCAAGCTTTCAGTCGCAGCCGATTTAATCCGATCGCTGTGATTGATGATTTAGTAGCATATAATAAAATAGTCCGCGACAAAGGTCTGATGGAGCTGGAAAAACACATGGAAAATGTGGAAAATAAATTTATGCGCAACGGCCTAGAAATGGCCCAGATTGAAAAAGACGGCAAAAAACTGGAGATTTTCCTTCGAAATGAGCTGACCAATATGATTATCCGACATCGAAACGGCCAAGAAATGTTTTACAACATGGGCAGTTATGCACCTGCATTTGGCCTCTTAGGTACGGTGATGGGACTGATTTTGATGATGACTTCTCAAATGGGCGGCGGTGCTTCAGCAGATTTTGCCACCCAGACTCAAAATATGATGTCCAGCCTCCTCAGCGGTATGGGCAGAGCCTTGGTAACTACATTTTACGGCGTGCTTTTAGCCAATCTCCTTTTTGTGCCTATTGCCGGAAAGCTCAAAACCCGCTCTGATGATGAAGTTTTTATCAATGAGATTATAATCTCGGGAATACTCAGCATTCACAGCAAGGAACATCCCCTGATTATGGAAGAAAAACTCCTCACATTTGTCTCAAAACAAGAGAAAGACCTGCGCAAAAACCGCAATGGACAGCAATAAAAACCAACAATTACGCTCAGATATTAAATATGACCGCGATGCATGGATGGTTACCTATGGATCCTTGCTGACAGGTGTTCTGGCCTTTTTTCTGCTGCTCGTTGGCAGAACAACCAGTGAAGCCGAATCCCTTTTCAAATTTACCGACAATCTGACACAACGCATCGGTCAGCAACTTTCTGCATTAAAAAATGAAGCAGATTACCCGTGGCTCTATATCGAAGACACCGGCAACAAGGGAATCAAATTGCTTATTCCCGCCAGTGTCGGCGACCGCCCCAGCTTCGCAACAGGTCAAGCAGAACTAACAGAAGACTTCAAGCCTTTCATTGAGGGTATCGGCGGCCTCCTTCTCAAGACTGATTTGGGGCAGATTGACAAACTTTACCAAAAGCAAATAGAGCGCCTCCACTATGCAGGAAAAGATATCGAAATTTCCATAAAAGTAGAAGGACACACCGACCTTCGTGGTATCAGCACGGCTAATTTTAGAGATAATTGGGAGCTTTCCACAGCCAGAGCCTATACGGTAATGCAGCTTATTCAGAAAATTACCAAGCTGCCGGAAAACTATTTCTCTCTTGGGGGATATGCCTATTTCCATCCACTCAAAACGCTGGAAAACTATGATGAAAACAGAAGGGTAGAACTCTACATTAAAGTCAATATGGTGGATAAACGGCAATAATATGGCACAAGATAAACCATATTATGAAAAAAAAGCTCGCACCGGCTGGCTCCTCAGCTATGGTGATGTAGTTACGCTGCTCATCACCTTTTTTATTATGATGATTTCAAAACAGAGCGGAGACATCAGTCGGATGAATGCCTGGGTCAGTGATCAATTAAACCGTACTGCACGGGAAATTCAAGAAGTCGTAGACGCAAACCGCTTTGAGAATATTACCGTTGCGCACCATTCCAAAGGCGTGCAAATCACCCTAAGAGGACAGAGCATTTTTAATACCGGAGAAGCCACACCTCTGCCGGAGCTTGCATCACAATTGCAGCAAATATCAGAAGCAATTGGCAACTTATCCATTTTAAATTTAGCAGAATCAGAACAGCGGACTATGCTCCACGAATTAGAAAAAAACAATTTAAAATGGACTGTGGAAATACGCGTTGAAGGTCATACCGACAATGTGCCCCTGGGAAGCCGCTCCAAATTCAGAGACAACTGGCAACTAAGCGCAGCCAGAGCCCAGACTGTTATGAAAATGCTTCAGGAAATGACAGGCCTGCCAGAGTTAATCTTTGCTGTTGCCGGATTTGGAGAATTTCAACCATCTGCGCCAAATGATACAAACGAATCAAGAGCTTTAAACCGGCGGGTTGAAATCTACATTGACGCCTCGATTCAGCAAGCACGATAAAGCTCAGGACTGGAATTTTACTATGCCATCCACAATAGTCAGTCTCACCTGATAATCTTTTGAAAACACTACGAGGTCTGCTTTCCGGCCTGGAAGCAAGTAGCCCGTTTCAATATGCTTGGAAATCACCGTCGCCGGATTGCAGCTTGCCATCCGCATGGCATCATCAACAGGCACACCCATCTCAACCAAGGTTTGCACACCACGAATCATCGTCAGTGAAGAGCCGGCAATAGTTCCGTCGCTGGCGCGATGGAAAACGCCATCTTTCACATATACCTCTTCATTATTGGCGATCATAACGCCATCCTGCTGCTCAGTAGGCTTAAGCGCATCAGTAACCAAAACAATTTTATGAATAGGCTTCACCCGCATCAGGAGCTTAATAATGGAAGGATGCAAATGGTGGCCATCGCCGATAATCTCTGCTGAGACATTGGGATGAATCATAATCGCACCCACCACACCTGGATCACGGTGGTGCAGACGCCGCATTGCATTAAAAAAGTGTGTGCTGTGTAAAATGCCTGCCTGAATCCCTTCCAGCATATTTTCATAAGTTGCGTTTGAGTGGCCTGCCGAAAGCACAATTCCCTGCTGGGTGCAAAAAAGCGCCAGGTCGTGCATATTTTTCAGCTCCGGCGCTACAGTCATAATCGCAATATTACCTTCAGATATTTCACAGTAATGCTTCATTAAATTGACATCCACAGCTTTCATATACTGGGGATTCAGAACACCGGTTTTATCTCTGCTGATAAAGGGACCTTCCAGATTTAAACCGTAAATCTTTGCCCCTTCAGCAATGGGAATTGCCTCCACCACATTCCGAATGCAGCGATCAAAAACCTCATCAGCCTGAGGATACATTGTGGGGCAAAAACCGGTCACCCCGTATTTAACCAAGGCCTTGGACATTTCTAAAACAGCCTCAACTGTGCCATCTGAAGTATCAAAGCCATGGATACCATGAATATGCGTATCGATAAAGCCCGGTGAGATAAAAGCGCCCTCCGCTTCATAAACAATAGCATCCTTTGGAATACCTTTTTGCTTTACACGATATTCACTTAACACATCTCTGATTTTTCCATCCTCGATCACCACCGTCGTATCAGGCAGGAGCGCTACCCCTGTAAAAACTGTCCCTTTGTGAAGCCAAATCTGACTCATATAAACTCCTTTCCATTTTTGCTAAAGCTAACCATATACCCATATTACAAAGAAAAAAGAATATTTCCAAGCGTCACAAACGAGAAAAGCCTGCAAGGAATTCAATTTTATTGGGAAAATTTAGAAAAAGCACTTATCTTGGAACGATGATGAGGAGACAAAAGATGAAACTGTGCTTTATACCGGTGATGATGCTGGCACTAATGATACTTGGCTGCACAGAAAGAGCGGAAGAGGCGTGGATTCGCATTAATCAGCTCGGCTATCCTCCAAACAGTCCAAAAATTGCTGTTTTAGGAGCAAAGGACAAAATTGCTGCAAAAAGCTGGCAGCTTATAGACAATGCCAGCAGCAAACCGGTAATCCATGAGAAACTGCCTGCCTCTCTTGGAGAATATGGCCCATTCACCCATACATGGCGATTAAATTTTACTAAAATTATAGAGCCTGGCGAATACTATTTACAGGCAGGAAAAATCAAGTCGCCGGTATTTAAAATAGCGCCTGATGTTTACGATGGCATCGCGGATTATCTGCTTAAATATATGCGGCAGCAGCGATGCGGCTTCAATCCTTTTCTCAAGGATAGCTGTCATCTTCATGATGGATATATGATGTATGGGCCTGAGCCAGACGGCACGCCAATAGACGTTACCGGCGGCTGGCACGATGCGGCAGACTATCTGCAATATGTCACCACCTCTGCCAATGCCACCTTCAATCTCCTCTTTGCCTGGCAAGAGAATCCCACAGCTTTTAAAGATGAGCATCTGGCCAACGGTCTTCCTGGCAAAAATGGTATTCCCGATGTGCTGGACGAAGCGCGCTGGGGTCTGGACTGGCTGCTGAAAATGCATCCCCGCCCAGACTATCTGTTTAACCAAATCGCTGATGACCGCGATCATGCCGGTTTTCGCCTGCCCAATCTTGATTCGGTTGTTTATGACTTTCCAAAAGGCCGGCCAGTCTATTTTGTAACCGGTGAGCCGCAAGGTCTTTTTCAATATAAAAATAGAAGCCAGGGCACATCATCAACCGGGGGGAAATTCAGTTCGGCCTTCAGTATTGGCGCAAAAATCTGGGAAGGTATTGACGCCGAATACAGCTACCTTCTCCAGGAGAAAGCACAATCTGCTTATCAGTATGCATTAAAGAAACCTGGCAATACTCAGACCGCACCAGGCAAAGCGCCCTACTTTTACGAAGAAGACAACTGGGTTGACGATATGGAATTGGCAGCCAGCCAGCTATTTCGCATCAATCGCTCGCCAGACTACCTCATTGAAGCGCTCAATTATGCCTATGAAGAGCCCCACACACCCTGGATGGGAGCGGATACAGCCCGTCATTACCAGTGGTATCCATTTTTTAATATTGGCCATTTTGAATTGGGCCGCCTGGGAAATGAGGCACAAAAGCGAACAGCTATCAAATACTACAAAGAAGGCATCGAAAAAGTTGCGCAAAAAGGCAGGCATAACGCCTTCCGGATGGGCGTTCCTTTTATCTGGTGCTCAAACAACCTGACTGCAAGCTTCGCCACTCAGCTCAATCTTTATCGGCGCTTGTCTGGGGATGAGAGCTATATGGAATATGAAGCTGCAATGCGTGACTGGCTTTTGGGCTGCAATCCCTGGGGCACCAGTATGATTATTGGTATGCCAGAAGGCGGAGAATGGCCGGAAGACCACCACAGCTCACTCTGGCACCTGCATGGCTATGTCAATAAAGGCGGGCTGATAGACGGCCCTGTTTATGGCTCTATTTATAAGAACCTTAAGGGAATACGCCTTTTTAATGAAGATGAGATGGCACCCTTCCAGTCCGACCTGGCAGTCTATCATGATGATGTAGGCGACTATAGCACCAATGAACCCACAATGGATGGCTCAGCAATTTTGATGTATCTCTTTTCGAGAATGGAGACCGAGGCGAAAATTTCGGTCATTCCCGACGATTTTCAGCGATCCCATGGCGCCATCATTCGCGGCAGCACTGATGTTAAGAAGATTGCCCTTGTTTTTACAGGAGATGAACACGCCAACAGCGCCGCACACATTACAGAAACCTTAAAAAGTGAAGATATTCACGGATCATTCTTTCTCACTGGGAATTTCTATCGCAACCCAATATTTAAAAATATCATCCAGCAACTAAAAGATGATGGGCATTACCTCGGCGCCCATAGTGACAGGCATCTCCTATACTGTACCTGGGCAAATCGAGAGCAACTGCTGGTTGACGCAGATGAATTTAAAAATGACCTGCTGCACAATTATCAGGCTATGCAGCCATTTGGAATTTTGCCAAAAGACGCCCCCTATTTCCTGCCACCCTACGAATGGTATAACCGGCAGATTGCCGACTGGACTCAAGAAATGGGTTTTCACTTGATAAATTATAGCCCTGGCACTTTAAGCTATGCCGATTACACCTTGCCTGGCAGCAAAAACTATCGCGGAAGCCAGGAGATATATGAGAGCATCATCAACTATGAAGCAAAAAACAGTCACGGACTCAATGGGTTTATTCTCCTCTCTCACATTGGTACTCATCCCGACCGCAGCGATCTTTTTGCAAATCGATTAGCTGAGCTAATTGTCGATCTCAAACAAAAAGGTTATTCTTTCGTCAGAATTGATGATCTCTTAAATAATTAAGAAATTCGCTTTTAAGAGAGTCATTATTCCATAAGCTGCCAAAATGTGCAAGATATTTTTAAGTCTTGCTGTGTGGATTAGCTCATAATTTATCTACCGCACACAATTGCTCTCTGGCTCTCATTCCCGCGGCTATAATTTTTTCTATTTTCTAACGCAACCCATATCCTTTTCTATTTTTCCAAAAATGAGCCCTCTATTTTTTATTTTTACAATGGTGTGCTTGCAATTCTTTTCAGTTTCAGTTAATATTTATTGATGAAAAAAACAAAAAAGCAAAGATAGCAAAGGAGGCGTTATGAATATTGTAATATTATCACCTCATTTTCCACCCAATTATTTTCTCTTTGCGGTACGTTTGAGAGAAATGGGGGTCAATGTACTGGGGCTGGGCGATGCGGAATTTTATCATTTGCGTCCAGATTTGCAGCGGGCGCTGACAGAATATTTTCGTGTGGAAAATATGCAGAATTATGATGACCTGGTCAGGGCCTTGGGATTTTTTACCCATCGCTATGGAAAAATTGATCGTCTCGATTCCTTTAACGAATTTTGGTTGGAAACAGAGGCCAATCTGCGAACAGATTTCAATATTTTTGGTGTAAAAAGTAACGCGATCCAATATATGAAACGAAAATCGCTGATGAAGGAAAAATACCGGGAAGCCGGCATCACTGTGGCCGAAGGAGAACGCTGTCAATCTGTTGAGCAGGCGTGGGAATTTGTCAATCGCAGCGGCTATCCCATCATTGCTAAGCCTGATATTGGCGTGGGGGCAAATCAAACCTACAAAATCAATGATAACAGTGATATGCAAAATTTTGTCAGCATATCAAATTGCACAGACTATTTCCTGGAGCAATTTGTTGAAGGCAATATCATCAGCTTTGACGGCCTCACCGATCGTGAAGGCAATCTTGTGTTCTACACAGCACACCAGTATAGCGGCGGCGTGATGGAAGCCGTCAACGACGACCGCGATATCTATTACTACTCTTATCGTGATATTCCCGAGGACCTTACCAATGCCAGCACTGCGCTGCTAAAAGCATTTGATATACGTGAACGCTTTTTCCATCTGGAATTTTTCCGCCGGCCAGATGGCTCACTGGTTGGCCTGGAGGTCAATATGCGCCCCCCTGGTGGACTCACCACCGATATGTTTAATTACGCCAATGATTTTGATATCTATCGGGAATGGGCCCGGTTGGTAACACAAAATCACTTTGGCGCAGAATGGAACCGTCCTTACCATGTGGCCTATGTCGGCAGAAAGAATAATAAAAATTACCGCTACAAGCATGCTGATATTCTCAAAATGTTTGCAGAAAAAATTGTCTCCCACGAATCCATCAGCGGTGTATTTGCTCCTGCTTTAGGTAATTACGGCTACCTGCTCCGGACTCCCGACCAGGAAGAGATTCTTCACATGGCTGCTGTCATACAGGAAAAGGTGTAAAAAAATATGAATATAGAATATCACAAATGGTACAGCCACAGCCTCACTCAAGAGATGGCGATAAAAGTCTATGGTCACAGTGGAAAACCACTACTGGTTTTTCCGGCTCAGGCAGGCACTTTTTTTGAGTTTGAAGATTTTGGTATGATAGACGCCATTCGGGAATTTATCGAATCAGGAAAAGTCCAAGTCTTCACAGTTGACAGCATAGATGCCCAAAGCTGGGCAAACTGGATAGCCCATCCGGCAGACCGGGCGCAGCGTCACAATGATTACGATCGCTATATCGTCAATGAAGTCTCGCCCTTCATTTTTAATAAAAATGGCACAGGCAAAAAGCTAATTGCCACGGGCTGCAGTATGGGCGGCTGCCACGCCGGAAATTTCTTCTTTCGCCATCCTGATATTTTTGACACTGTCATTGCCCTGAGCGGTCTTTTCCAGATGACGCTCTTTGTAGGAGATTATTCTGATGAAAATATCTATCTCAATTCGCCAATCCACTACCTTCCCAATCTGGAAGACCCCTGGTATCTGGATAAGTATCGTGAATCGCAAATTATCATCTGCACCGGTCAAGGTGCCTGGGAAGAAGATATGATGCGCGATGCACAACAGATGAAAAGCATTCTGGAAAATAAACAAATACCGGCCTGGGTTGATTTCTGGGGCTATGATGTAAATCATGACTGGCCCTGGTGGCGACAGCAGCTTCCCTATTTTCTCGGGCATATCGAGCTATGATATAAGCCATTGGCATAACGGTGGAATAGGATTAAATTAGCTCAATGAATAAAGAAGATATGAACGAGGAATTTGTGTTTGGCAATGAATGTAATTACTGTGGCGGGCTTGAAGATTTAAAAGAGGACCCTGTGGCGCCGGGACTTCTGGTCTGTAAAGATTGCCGGGAACGCTTTGCCCTTCAGGAGAAAATGATACGGCTGGGACTGGAAATCCAGCCTGAAATAGAGTGAGGAAAATTATGATTTATTTGACCAAACGCTTTACCTTTGCCGCCAGCCACGTCCTGCGCAATCCCAGTTTCAGCAATGAGCAGAATCTGGAAACCTACGGGAAATGCAGTTGGGATAATGGCCATGGCCACAATTATACTTTGGAAGTCACGGTCAAAGGCGAGGTGCCGGAAGCCACTGGTATGATTATAGATTTGAAAGAACTGAAATCCACCGTAAATAAAAAGCTAGTGGATAAGCTGGACCATAAACACCTGAACTATGATGTGGACTTTCTTCGGGGTGTCATACCCACCGCAGAAAACATTGCTCTGAAAGTCTGGGACGAGCTGCAGAAATTCCTCCCTGAAGATATGCTCTACGAAATCAAGCTCTGGGAGACAGAAAACAATTGGGTCGTCTATCGTGGCCAATAGACATGAGGTCGAGCTCTTTAGCAAAGTCCGTTTTGCAGCGGCACACAGCTTCAATGAGGCCAGCCTTTCTCCTGAAGAAAATTGGGCAAAATACGGAAAATGCTCCAAGGTTCATGGCCATAATTTTGAAGCCATCATCGGTCTGCGGGGAAAATTTGACCCCCAAACCGGTATGCTGATCAATTTCTTTGATGTGGAAAAAGTACTGCAGGAGATGATTACAGACCCCCTGGATTACTGCCATCTGGAAAAAGAGATAGCTTTTTTTCGCGGAAATATTCCCACCACCGAGAATATTGCACGCTACCTGTTTAAGAATCTGGAAAATAAATTTGGCCCCGACGTTGAGCTTTTTCGGGTGGAAGTTTTTGAGAGCTTTGAGCTGGGCGCCATCTATGAAAGGAATGAGCATGGTCAATAAAAAAAAATTGGAAAAAATTACCTACGATTTGCTCACCGAAATTGGCGAAGACCCCAATCGAGAGGGGCTGCTGAAAACACCTGAACGCGTGAGCCGAGCTTGGGATTTTCTTGCCCGAGGCTATGATCTCACCTTAGAGGATGTGGTTGGTGATGCTATTTTCAACGAAAATTCCAAAGGTATGGTTGTCGTTCGGGATATTGATTTCTTCAGTTTGTGTGAGCACCATATGCTGCCATTTTTTGGCATGGCGCATGTTGGCTATATTCCCAATGGAAAAGTCATCGGCCTCAGCAAAATCCCCCGAATTGTGGAAATGTATGCCAGGCGGCTGCAGGTGCAGGAAAGAATCACCCAGCAGATAGCCGACGCCATTCAGCAAGCCCTGAACCCCATTGGTGTGGCAGTAGTTTTAGAAGGACAGCATATGTGTATGCAGATGCGGGGCGTCGAGAAAAAGAACAGCTATACCACTACCTCTGCCGTTTTGGGAGAGTTTCACGACGATCCGGAAACCAGGAGTGAATTTTTGACAATGATTACAAAAAAAACATTCGGATAAAGCCGGGTCTTATCATCTCTCTGTCATACCCGTTTCAAGAGCGCCGGCAAGACTATCAGGCTGGCCAGCAGACACATTCCCACGCCTATAAAAAGCGCCAGGCCCATGCTGCCAAATCCACGATAGGTGGCAAAAACCAGACTGCCAAAGCTCAGCATCGTAGTAAATGACGTGATTATTACCGCTTTTCCAGTAGAAGCAAATACCGATCCGATGGCGGCTTCCCCTTCCAACCGGTAGCGATGGATAATATGGACTCCATCATCAATGCCAATGCCTACGATCAGCGGCAGCGCGATGATATTCAAAAGGGTTAGCTGAATGCCAGTCAACGCCATAAAGCCCGTCATCCAGATGAACCCAAAAAAGAGGGGCATCATAGCAAAAAGGGCAAAGCGCAGCGACCGAAAATCAATGAGCAGCGTCAGGAAAACCACCAAAATTGTAAAAAAGAGCGCCCGCTTGCCATCTTCGCCAATGATTTTCAGCAGAAAATAAAACATAGGCGGCGTACCCACGATGCTGTGACTGATATCTAAAACATCATTGGTAAAGGCTTCCAGATAATCAAAATGCCAGACATTTCCTTTAGGATAGAGGGTCAGCAGATAGCTTTTGTCATCTTCACTGATATATTTATCATGAATGATTTCTGGCAGCATCTCTAGGCTAATCGTTTCCGGATTAGCCATTTTGATAACATTTTTCCGGTAGTGCTCACTGAAAACCTTGTTAAATGCATTGATTTTTTTAAGGGGAATGTCCCCTTCCAGACTTGCAATAAGGGCAGTCAGTATGCCTTGCAGCTCGGGTCGGTCCGGATTACCCACCAGACGGCTCGCTTTTTCATCTACCATATCCTGCCCGCCGAGAAAAGCCATATCTTGCAGCTCGATAATATTGGCTTCCAGGCGAATCAGCTCATCCCAAAAAAGTATCCGCTCGTTTGGCTTCATTTCAGCGCCCGTTTGAGCTGAGGCCATCTTTTCACGCAAAACAGAAACTTTCTCCCGCCGTTTTTCTTGGCTCTTTTCATCGGGAATATAATCGCTAATTGATTCTACAAAAGAAATGGAGGATTTCTTCTTGGCGGCTTCGGTCAGGGCAGCATTTTCTGCCAGAGATGAAGCTGTCATCATAGTCATATCGCTGCTCATATTAAATTTCTCAATAATCTCTTCATTGAGAAGTATAGACTCCAGTCCTTTCGGCTCCATATTGAGATAATTATAATCCATCGTCAAGCTGGGAATAAAAGCCCCAAGGCCCAGCGTGATCAAAACAATGAATAGAAAACTGAATTTTCGGTGGGAATGAATCCACAGCGACAAAGCGCCCACCGACTGAAAACTGAGGTCACGATAGCGATTTTGTTCTTTTCCCCGCCACAGACGATATTTTTCCCGCAGCATCAGGAGCGTTGGCATCGTCAATAGTGTGGCCATCATAATCACGATCAGCCCCACGCCATTGACTAGACCAAATTCCTTGATGCCGGCAGAGCGGGCAATAAGCAGCGTGAGAAAAGCCATAGCTGTGGTAATAGCGCCAGTAATTATGCCGGTGCCGACTTTTTCCAGCGTATTGATGATGGCATCGTGAGGCGATTCACCCTTTAACAGTAATTCCGAATAAACTGAAATGATATGAATGGAAAAATCAATCCCCAGCCCCACCAGAATCACCGCCATCATTGCTGTAAACATGTTCAGGCTATCCACCAAAAACCAGCTAACACCCATTGCCCAGACTATACCGATAATCAGATTGATTATGGCCAGCAGCGGCGCCGATAGCATTCTAAAAGTGATGACAAACATAATAAATACAGCCAGCAGCGCCAGAAGCGTCAAAGTCATGGAATCTTCTGTGCTGGCCGCCATCTCATCCCGACTCAGTACAATACTTCCGGTTAAGCCTGCCTCAAGCTCCATATCCGAAGCAAGAGATTTTACCAGTTCCTCAAGCCCGGTGATAGCCGGGGTATAGTAGTCCATATTCATGATATTGAAATTGGGTGTGGCCATCACCAGGAGCATCGAACGGTCCGGTGACATCAGATAGGGGCTGCCAAGGGTGATAGCATCGGCTGCTGCAATGGCATTGTCCTCAAAGTCTTTCTCCGAAACAAGGCTTTGCTGCAAAGCTTCAGTAAAGCTCTCGATACCATCAAGAAAAGCCACGGCATTGCGCTCTTTCTGCATAGTACTGAGTTTGATATTTGATTGAATATACTCTTTTTCCAAGCTATTATTCAGATTGATTAAAAAAGGTAAAAGATTGGAATCATAAAACAGCTCTTCAATATTCGTCAATTCTTCCTCAGGTATGAGCATCAGGCCATGATTTTTTATAAAATCAACGGCTTGCTTATAATCAACCCGCTGATAATAAGCTTTTCTGCCCTTCTCGGCAGCGCTGGACTGCAGTTTAAAATGCGACTCTTTCACCTGCTCGGATCCATTGGATTCGATCCATGATTCCAGCTCCAAAATTATCGGAGAAATACGCTCGGCATAGGCAATCATTTTCTTAGTATCGCCCTTCACCACGATGAATACCGTATTTGCGCCATCAAAATGATGGTAAATTTTATTGAATTCCTCAACCATAGGATCATCCTGGGGCAGCAGTCCCGTCAAATTCATATTCATTTTTAGTTGCCCAGCCATTGCACCAAAAAATATTGTCAGCATCAAAATCAGTCCACTTAGTTTCCAGGTATGCTCTGCTGCTATTTTGCCAATAGTCCGTAAAAATTTTTCACGCATTAGCGCCTCCTTTTTTTTATTGAAGAATTTTAATGATTCCCATCACTCCGTCAAAACCATGCTCTTAGCCTTAGTCTGCCGCCGTATTTTTGCAGCCCCATTTCGCTTTCAGCATTACCCAATCCGGCGGATAGCATCAAACTCAGCTCCAGATTGTTTCCAGATTGAAATATCAATTGAGGATTTAGCAAAAAGCTTTGATCATCCAGATTCGCCAAAGTAAAAATTCCAGCCGTCACAGAATCGCCCCATGGATAAAGCAACGACAAAAATAGATAATTCTGGTTCAAAGTAAGTGTTTTGCCGTCAAGATAGTCCAGGTAGTGATTGAAATTAACTTGGTCTTTCTTACTGCCAAATCCATTGTAAAAATACTCGGCCAGGATATGCAAGGAGGAATTGCTGGTATAATCAGCGCCAATAAGGAGCTGCCAATAGTGGCCGTCATTTGCCAGATATGGGTCTTCATAAAACCGATTGGCGTCGGAAAAATCAAAATATTGATACCCAGCAAGACGATTATAGCAGCGGGCTGCTTCAAGCCAAAACCCCAGTCCGGCAAGGTCCGTGAAAAATGAAAAACCCAGCAATTCGCGGTTTTGAACTGATTCCGTCATTCCCATAAAAATGAGCGGCCATTCCAGATGGGTAAATAAACGCTGAAAATAGCCATAGACCAAACTAAAATCAAAAGCGCTAAAACTGAATTTTCCTTTTCCATATCGAACTGTCGTATCCCAGCTCTCTTTTGGCTGGAGTATCGCACTAAGCGTCAGATACGCTCCAACAGGCAATTCCAAAGCGATGGCATCTGCGCCGGACTGCTCATAGGTGGGGTCCATCGGGTCCTTGCGGTTAAAAATGTCTGTTGGATTCCAGGCATAGCCCACACCGGGAGAAATTTGCTGCCTTCCCAAAGTTAAATGAAGATTTCCCGCATAGGCGTCGAGATAAAAGTTATCCAGATAAATCGTATCAGCCATAGTAAAAGATAAAGGCTCGCCAGGATACATAAATGAACTGTTAAGAAAAGGCTCAAGCAGTTTATCAGGCAAAAAATCCATTAGATTCATGGTGCGCTTGCCCCAATATTTTTTGGCTGTCAGGTTGGCGCTTATTTTTAGGTTTGCTTCAGGCTGAGTCTGAAAATCGAGACGCAGCTTATGGTAACCAAAGAGATATTCACTCGATTTTGACTGCAGACCGTCGCCTTCACTTTCAAAATAGCCAAAGCAATCAGCTTTGAGCAGCGTTGGGAAAAGCAGAGTATTTATGAATAGCAAGAAGATGGGCAGGGTGGCTGCGGCGGGATTTTTAGCAAAATAGTGAAAACGGAGGAATACTTTTACAGCAGACAAAATCTGCTCCTTCCTTAAAAGGCTCCTCTTTTCACCGGTTGGTATTTTATGTCTCATTTTGACTTTCTTCATTTTTTCAGATTCCCCTCTCTGAAATAATTTTTGGGGAAATTCACATCATAGGTCACCGACTCATAGCCCATCACTGTCTCACTGTTTTCCAGATGATGATGCATTCTCATAGTAAATGGCGTTAAAACACCTTCTACCAAGCGAATATCTTCAAGATATAGGCTTTTGAGGAAAGTCTCATTTTTGTCATAATAATCGAGTTGGATAGGAAAATGATCAGTTTCCCGAAGCCATAGAATAATTTTTGAATAGCTGGAATTGGCACGGGCTTTGGGCTGCAAAATGAGCTGCTGACAGAGTTCAGACTGAAGTCTGTCTTTTTCACCCATCGAGACCGTAAAATCTTCTTTCCAGACTTTAGCGCTGCCCATATCTTCATAGGTGAAATCGCTTCCTTCAAATTTCATCTTTTTGGCATTGCTGGCCAGTCGCCGCACACGGTTTGTGCGAGCATTGTAGCTCCAGATATTATCTGTAAAATCGGTCAGCAGCAGGGCATTCCCTTTCACCCGGCTTGGCTCCAAATAGCGCATCAGCGAAAACTCCCCCGCGCCGCCGCTCTCACTTTCGTAGCGAAATGTCCGCTCGTCGCCGGAGCTGCTCGTAATGGTCTGGGTCATGATGGCCTTGACATTTTCCGGATTCATTGTGAATATCACATGGTCTAAAAGAGCCGCTGCATCTGGTTCAGCGCCTTGAAGCTGTCCCGGAATCGCTGCCCAAACAAAAAAAAGGAGTAATATTATTCTGCCCAAAGGAATGCC
This sequence comes from Fidelibacterota bacterium, assembly GCA_011049095.1. Taxonomy (GTDB): domain Bacteria; phylum Fidelibacterota; class Fidelibacteria; order Fidelibacterales; family DSDE01; genus DSDE01. The sequence goes on along the minus strand of DSDE01000470.1, from coordinate 17,050 downwards.
CACAAGTTTTTCTCTGTTGATACAGTTTGTTTTCATTACAAAGCCTCCTTAAAGATTCCGGTAACCAATATTTGCCTCAGCAACGACTTCAGTCTGCCAGCATCATAATTTCCCTTTTGCAGGAAAAAATGGAGTCCCACCCCATCCAGCGCCGCAAAAAGGAGAAAAGCCAGATCGCGGGTCTCCATAGGCTTAATGAGTCCCCGCTCCACTCCTTCAGCCAGCAGCGGCTCAAAGGCGCTGATGAGCGACCGGAAACTTTCTGCCAGGTTAATGGCGCTCTCTCCCCCTTCCGGCTGCCGCAGTGCATAGAGAATAATCTCAAAAACCATTCGCCAGGTACTCATGGCTTGGAGGTTGTCAAAATCCATAAAGTCGAAAGTACTGTCTATGAGAAGATTCAGCTTATCTTTATAGGCCAATGGACTCTGAATAAGCGCTTCCCACTGCGCTATCATTCCAGCGAAAAAGTATTCCAGCATAGCCTGAAAAAGCTCATCCTTGCTGCGGAAATACTCATAAACGGTCCCTTTGCCAATGCCGGCCCGGGAAGCCACCGAGGCAATGGTTCCTTTGCTCAGACCCTCAGCGGCAAAAACCTCCATCGCTGCCGCAATGATCCGCTCCCGTTTCTGTGCATCTTTTGCTATGGGTGTCATTTCTCCTCCTCTTTCTTTCCGACCGACTGGTCAGTCATAATATATAGATTATCTTCAGCCTTTTCAACATTATGCATAAAATATTTATTTTTCTAAACAGTCGTCTAACTGTTTATTATGATTCAGCTTATTGATTATAACAAAATCAATTTCCAGCGGAAATATATAAAACGCCGATGATCCTTACGATTATTTCAGAAATTTTTAGAATTAGAATTGATCTGATAAGCCGGGAATTAATTACGTTTTCCAGAACTCAGGGTCCCAACCCTTATCACCTTTTACATAATGAATGCTGAGGCATTGGGCGATTTTATCCTTTAGCTCGGGTTCCAGGAGCGATTCAAGATAGGGAAAGAGCTCTTTTTCCTCAAACTGAATATGCTGCCGCAGGGCGGCTATGAATTTCTCAATGTTCGCTTTGTTTGCCTTATCTAAAATCGTTTCCACCAGCTTTGTTATCACTTCATGCTGCTGCATCATCTTCTGAATGGGCGCAGAATCGGGCTCATAATATTGCGCCGGTTGAATGAGATAGCGCTCTTCACTTTGAAAATGGTCTTTCAGCGCATGATTCCATTTATCCAGCAAATAATCTTTGAGAAGCCACAACTCGGTGCCATTCTCCAGCCCTTTTTCCAGACGCAGCGCAATCACCAGGCCATCATGATGCTCCCAGCTCAAAATCTCCAGAAATTTTTCTCGCTTCATTATTTTTCCCTTTCTAAGTACAGTTTATGAATTTTTTTTTAAAAAAGAAGCAAAATAATATTTGCAAAGAGAAAATAAATTTCGTATTATGTTATCGGTCGTTAACTGTGGAGGTAAAATGCGACGAACAAGTGAAGAACGGCAGAAACAGATAAGGCAGGAGGCGCTACGCATCATTCATTTTCGCGGCTACAGCAATCTTTCGATTCGGGAGCTAGCAAAAAATGTGGGTATCAGCGAACCGGCCATCTACCGCCATTTTCAGAATAAAGAAGCTATTATATTTGCCATTCTCGACACTTTATCCGATCAATTTTTAAATATGAAACAGGAGCTGGACAAGATTGCCAGGGCAGATGAGCGGCTCTATCAATTCATCATTCGAATGGTTCAATATCTAGAAAAAAATCAAGAGATGACAGCCGTTCTTTTCAACGATGAAATCTTTCCGCCGGATTCAGCAGCCGCAGCAAAACTGCAGGAGATTATTCTGCGGCGTCAAAACTATCTGCAAGGACTTATTGAAGCGGCCCAGGCAGAAGCTCAGATTCGCCAAGAGCTTCCGGCAGCAGATTTGGTTTTAATCATCGTTGGACTGATTCACAAAATCGTTTCCGAATGGCGGCGGCTTGGCTTTCGCTTTGACATGATCAGCCGCGTACGGGCAATTATCCTCACCCTAAAACAGATGATTAAGTAAAATTTTTTACCATGAATATGTTAGCTAACGATAACAAATATAGGAGACAAAATGAACAAGTATTTAAATGGCCTGCTAAAGTATCCGATGAGCATTCTCATTGTGACCTTGGCGGTGAGCGCATTTTTCTTTTATCAAATGAAGGAAAATATTCGGATGGAGACCGACCTGGATGAGTACATGCCCAAATCCCATCCGGCTTTTATGTATAGTGAAGAAGCCGAAAGCTGGTTTAATATCAAGGACGGAATTATTATCGCTATAGAAGCGCCGGAAAATATTTACAACAGTGTAACATTGGAAAAAATCAAAGATTTGACCCGTGCACTGCAGAAGATGGAGCAGATCGAGCCTGCTGATGTGACATCGCTATACACGGCTGACAATATTGTGGGCAATGATGGCAGCCTGGAGGTGAATGCTTTTTACAAAAAGATTCCTAAAAGTGAGATCAAGCTTCAGGAATTGCGGCAAAGCGTAGAATCCAATGAAATGGTTCACAGTCGCATAGTGAGCAAAGATGGCCGCACTGCGCTCATCATCGCTCAAATCAATGACGATGTTTTCAGCGAGGCTTTTTATGAGGAGCTGCTCACACTGGTAAAAAGCTTTGAAGGCCCCGAGAAGTTGTACATAGCTGGCTCGCCAATCGTTGAAGGGACTCTCGCAAAGCTTATGCCTGCCGATATGAAAAAAATGGTTCCGCTGGTGGTGGCTGTCATCTTTGTGGTTTTACTGCTGCTGTTGCGCAGTTTCATCGGCTCTTTGCTCATCTTGCTCAGCGTGGTTTTTAGCTCGGTGTGGACTTTTGGTCTGATGGGTTGGCTTGGAATCCCGCTTTATTCAGTCAGCACAATGATACCTGTCATGCTTATCGCCATTGGTGTAGCCTATGGCATCCACTTGTTAAACAGTTATAATCTCATTCGACGGGATAAGCCTGATTACGATAAAAAACAGGCTGTAAGCGCAATGATTACCGCAATGGTCAGCCCGGTTAGTATGGCGGCCTTTACGACGATGGTAGGTTTTTTCTCCCTCATTAGCTCACAAGTCTATCCCATCAAATATTTTGGGATTTTCACGGCATTTGGGGTATTTGTAGAACTCTTGCTTTCACTTCTCTTTTTATCTGCCAGCATTTTGCTTTTTGGAAGCCGGAAAACGACACATTCCAAAAAAGACGAAGACTATAGTGAAAAAAGCGCTCCGTGGCTTATCAATCTCACCGAATGGCTGCCCTCTCACCGGGTTTTGATAATGATGAGCATTACAGTTATCCTGCTGATTGCTTTTTACGGTGCATCAAGAATCTGGATTGACAGCTCTTTTCTGGATAAGTTTGAAAAAGACAGCAATATCGTTCAGACAGATGCCTTTATTAACCAGCACTTTGGAGGCACCAGCACCCTGAATGTTATTCTTGAGGGAAGCCCTGAGGCTATGAAACAGCCGGCCACCCTGCTGCTTATGGAAAAGATGCAGACTAGCACTGAAAGCCGTAACCCGCTGGTAGGCAGCAGTTTCTCGCTGAGTGACTATCTTAAACGGATGAATAAGGTCATGCATGCAGACGACCCAGCCTGGGAGACAATTCCCGAGTCATCAGATATGATTGCCCAATATCTGCTGCTTTATGAGATGAGCGGCGATCCGGATAAGCTCTGGAAACTAGTGGACTATAATTATGCCAAAGCCAATATCACATTTCAGCTAAAAAGCGACAACAGCAAAGCTCTGGAGCAGGCTATGGAGAGTGTTGAGAGCTTTCACAGCGACTTTGCCGCGCTGAATATCGAGCTTAATTATGCTGGTTCAGGGTATAAAGCCTATGTTTTTACCGATTTAATCCTCAAGGGACAAATCAGCTCTCTGCTAATCTCAGTTTTAATTGTGATTATACTGCTGGCGCTGATGTTTCGCAGCATCGCCATCGGCCTGCTGGGAGCTTTGCCCATCATCATCACATCCATCATCAGCTTTGGTGTCATGGGCTTCTTAAATATACCGCTTAGCACCACCACCGCACTGATTTCCAGTATAGCTGTGGGAATAGGCATTGATTATGCCGTACATTTTATTGATAAATACCGCAAATTTTTTGAAAAAAATAAAAATCTGCCATGGGTCAGCCTGCAGACAATGGTCAGCAGCGGACGCGCTATTTTATTCAATGCTTTGGTGGTCATCGCCGGCTTTATGGTGCTGCTGGCTTCTGTTTTTCCGCCTAACCGCACTTTAGGAGCGCTTATTTCACTGAATATGCTGGTGAGTTTTCTGGCGACAATGAGCGTCCTCTATATATTGCTGCGAAAATATTATGAAAACAAAACAAAGCAGATTTCAGAACAAGAATCTGCTGAACTCACAAACAGAAAGGAGATAAAATGAAAAAGCGAATCATTGGCCTGACGATATTTTTAGCCCTCAATCTATGGGCACAAAATCCCGATGGCCACAGCATTATGATGAAAGTCTATGAGCGCCCCACCGGTCAAACTATTCTATCTGACCTCACAATGAGCCTCACCAATAGCCGTGGAGACCTACGAGAAAGAACGATACAGCAATTTCTTAAAGACTTCGGCGACCATGAGAAAAAAATAATGTTTTTCAAAGCGCCAGCCGATGTGCGTAATACCAGTTTTATGAACTGGAGCTATGATTCAGGCCAGGATGATGATCAGTGGATTTATCTTCCGGCGCTAAAAAAAGTTAAGCGCATCGCCTCTGACAGCAAAAGCGATTATTTTATGGGAAGTGACTTTACCTATGATGACCTGGGCGAACGGCATCCTGATAAAGATGATCACAAAATCCTTCGGGAAGAAACTCTGAATGGAGAAAATTGCTACGTCATCGAAAGCAGACCCAAAGATGATGACAATATGTACAGCCATACAATCACCTGGATTATCAAAGATAAATGGATTGGCCTGAAAAAAGAATTTTATGACGAGGATGGCGAACATCTTAAAACTCTGAATATTCAAAAATATGAACAGATCAGCGGTTACTGGGTTATCCCCATAATGGAAATGCACAATGTTCAAAAAGATCACCGCACTCGAATAGAAATGAAAAATATTAAGATTAACCAAGCGGTAGATGACGGGATCTTTACTGAACGGATGATGCAACGAGGTGTGCGATGAATCAATTTCTAAAGGGAATAAGCCTTAGCCTTATCAGTTTTGCAGCGCTTTGGGCTATGCCATCCCTGAATGGATATGCCCGCCATTACAGCGGCTGGCTCATCAACGACGGCAGCCAGGCCGTCCTGCAGAATACTCTAAATCTGGAACTAAGCGACGGCAACGGCAAATTTGCCTGGAAAGCCAATCCCTATATCTACCAGTATAACAGCAGCGACAGTCTGAAAATAGGAATTCGTCAGCTCTATCTTGACTATTACCGAGAGAATTTTGACCTGCGAATTGGTCATCAGCAAATCATCTGGGGAAAAGCCGATGGTGTATTCATCACCGATATTATTTCACCAAAAAATCTGGAAGAATTTCTGTTGCGTGATTTTGAGGAAATCCGCTCCGGCGTAACCTCTGCCAAAGTGAGCTTTTACCGCGGCAGCGGGCAATTAGACCTTGTGTGGGTACCCCAATTTACAGCGACTAAATTTCCGGAAGACGGCAGCATCTGGGCGCCGACAAAACCCTTTCCAGTGGAGCCAATCATAGACTATGACCAGGAAAATATTGCTCCTTCCCTGGAAAATAGTGAAATATTTGGACGCTATGCCTTAATGAGCTCGACTATAGACTTTGAGTTAATTGGTGGCTATGCCTGGGATGATAACCCTGTTTATGCTCTAAAATCGCTTCAGCTTACACAAGATGGGCCTGAGCTAACCCTTCAACCGCGGCATCACCGACTCGCTATTGGCGGCTTCGCTTTTAATAAACCCATAAGCGGATGGGTTTTACGTGGAGAAAGCGCCCTTTATATGGGAAAACGGCTTCAGCTTGCAATGTCCCCTGACCAATTGCAAAGCCTGGTACAATCAGCCCAGCCGCTTCCCTCCATTAGCTTGGAAAAAAACTATATTCACAGCCTTATCGCCTTCGATCTCAATCTTCTGGGCATCGACATGAGCACTCAGATTATACAGGAAGCCATACTCGATTACGATGAATCACTAATGAAAGAAGAATACGAATATATGGCTACTTTGATGCTGCGGGAAACTTTCTTTCGTGAAACCTTATCGCTGGAGCTGTTCACTTATATCGGGATAAATGATGGTGATGCGCTGCTGCGTCCCAAAATTGGCTATGATTTTGGAAACGGACTAGGCTTCACGCTGGGTGCAAATATTTTCACCGGCGATAATGGTATGTTTGGCCAGTACGATTATAATGATATGCTCTACGCAAAAATCAGAGCAGATTTTTGATTTAAAAATATTTTAAACAAAGAGCAAGCCAGGTCTGCCGTCGTGATTTGGCTTGCTTCCCTCTCTTATCCTTTTCAGCCTTTGATACCCAGCTCTTTGCACATTCGGTGAAAATTGGGCGGCGCTATACCCAGCTTACGAGCTGCCTCGGCATCGGTGTCACTATGGCTACGGACAAACTGTATATATTCCCGACGAAAATGGGACTCTATATCTCGGAGCATCTGAATATTGGCAGGATTAAACTGTTCCCGAAAGGATGCGATATGGTTCTCTTTTTCTGGTACACCGATAGCAATGCGCACTGTCTCCGGCGTTATCTCATCTTCATAGGAAAAGAGTATCCTCTGCACCACATTCTGAAGCTGACGAACATTACCAGGCCAGTGAAAGCTTTTGAGAATTTGGATGCTCTCTTCCGTCAAAACCGGCAGATTCTCCAAAAAGTCACCGGCAAAGATATTTAGAAAATGGCTGACCAGCAGTGGAATATCATCAAGCCGCTCAGCCAGGGGCGGAACTTCAATTTGCAGCACATTTAAACGATAGAAAAGGTCTTCCCGAAAAGCTTTTTTCTTAACCTGTTCGGCAAGCTTTTTATTGCTCGCAGCTATCACCCGCACATCTACTTTATATTGCTTGCGGCGACCGATTTTGTCAATTTCCCCTTCCTGCAGCACTCGCAGCAGTTTGGACTGGGCATTAAGTGGCAGCTCGCCGATTTCATCGAGAAAAATCGTGCCACCGTCGGCCTGCTCAAAAAGTCCTTCCCGGCTATGTCCAGCGCCGGTAAAACTCCCTTTCTCAAAGCCAAAAAGTTCACTCTCGAGGAGCTCTGACGGAATTCCGCCGCAATTGACAGTCACAAATGGCTCATATTTACGGGGGCTCTTGTAATGGATATGTGTGGCCACCAGCTCCTTGCCCGTTCCAGAAGCGCCTGTGATAAGAACGCTGGCCTGAGTGGCGGCAAATTTATGTATGCGCTGAATCATCTTTTGAATAACAAGGGATTCGCCAATAATTTTTTTATCCTTCAAAACAGCCTGAATATTTTTATTGAGACGATTTTCTGAGAGGCTTCGTGCCTCCTCCAGCTTCTTTTTTTCCCAGGCATTTTTGATGCTGAGAACAAAATCGGTGGGCTGGTAGATATAGTCCTCGATGTCGCCGGGATATTTGGTGCAAAACCAATAGGCGCCGGCTTCAATAAGCGAATTGGCAAATTTAAAGTCCGTCTGGTTGATAGTCATTTTTGTGATAACAATTATCTGAAGCTGGCTGTTGATGGTTTTGATAGCCTGAATCAATGACTCACCTTGCAGTCCGCCGGCAATCTGAAAATCCATAATCACCACATCAATCGGGCATTTTTTAAGAATATCCAGACTTTCATTCCCGTTTGGCACCACATGCAAAATATGTATATAGGGCGCTTGTTTTACAGTATTTTTGACTCTCTGCACATCAAAAACTTCATCTTCAATAAGCAGCACATTGATAATTCTTTCTTCGCTCAAGCTTAATTCCTTTATTTAGACAAACAAATAATAAACTGGCAGCCGCCTTCTGGTAGGTTTCGCGCCTTAATTTTCCATCCGCAGCGTTTTGCAGCCAGCCCATAGGCAATATAACAGCCATAGCCAGCTTCCTGTGGCTTAGGTTTGCTGGAAATATTCTCATTGAAAAGTTTTTGAATGCCAGATTGGGGATCATTTTCTAAAAACTCTGGCGCAATGCCTCGGCCATTATCAGCTATACTTATCTCAGCCCCGCAAGCAGCGCCTGCATCAGTTTTAATGGAAATTAACAATTCTGTACGCGGGTTATGATCAATACTGTTTTGAATAATCGGCTCCAAGATTTGCCAGATGACAAACTCATTGATATTAACGATGGGGAAATTTGCATCCAGGTCTAATTGAAAGCGAAAAGTAGCCCGCTGCTCAAAAACCCGCATGAAAATATGCTCTGTTAAAAAACTGATAAGCATATTGATATTCGTCTGAAACATTGGCCCGCGAATCGCGTGAATAGGCGGGTCTGCACTTTTCATATCATATATGACGCGACTGACAAAGCGTGCATATTTGCTTACTTTATATTTAAATGCTTCTAAATTTTCTCGCGTGAGGGCTCGGATTTCTTCGTTGATAAAACCCATAATTTTTTCGGCTTTATGATGGGCATGATAGATACGGCGGGTAAACTGACTCTCCTTTTCGTGAATAATCCGCTGCCGCATCTGCCCCTCTCTTTCCCGAAAAAGCAGTGTCATCGCATAGTCCCGCTCTTTTACAGTAAAACTGCTGATATAATACATTGCCAGCAGGCCGAATAGAATCAGCGCCGTAAAAAGGGCGCCGCTTTCGCTGTAAACGGTGGATATTTCTTCTGTAATACCTCGAATATCAGGTGTCATTTTAATATATAGGGCGCCGATATATTCACCCTTGGGCACAAAAGGCACAAGAACATGAAATTCATGGCTGCCTTGAATACGAGTAATAATCTGTTCATCACGAACAATCACATCCCGCTTCTCCAAATAGTAGCGCTCGATTGATTTATATTCTGACGGAATAGCGGGCATTGGTTTATGCGGATGGAAAATGTAATCAAAAAATGTATCTCCATCATTGAGAATGTGTATAGCGTGCTCTTTTTCTACGAGAATCGCCACTTCATCCACATTTTTCTGTAAGAGCTGCTGACTGAGAATAATATTAATTGACTGCACAATCTGAGTTCGGTTCGCCGATTGGGAAAGACTTTGGTCCAGGAGAACCTCCAGCGCTGTAGCCGTCTGATGGGCAATGCGCTCCGCCGAATCCTGCCGGTAGAGCTCCATTGTTTTAGAGATAACATTCTGTACAGATATAGAATGTATATAGCTGAGAATTATCTGAAAAAGGATGATAACCAGCACCAGCACAAGCAAGTGGCGCAATTCAAAATGATATTGACCGATTTTTGATTTGAGCCGCTTCATTGATAGGGAATCACCTGCCCGCTTTTTATAAAGCTTTCAGCGCCCTCCAAGGCCTCAGAAGGCTCAAGCTCCCCCTTTAGCGCCCGATTAAGATAAAAGCTGATGATATCTGAGTTTTTTGTATAATCCTCCAACGAGGGTCGATAGCTGCCATTTTGTAGCATACGCAGTAGCACATCAGCATTTCGGCTATCCATAGAAACACCGCCCCGCTCATAAAAAACACGATTTACCGGCAGATAGCGTCCCTTCACAAATAGTGTCTGCTGAGCCGGCAAATCAGTAATATATTTAAGAAAAGTTACCGCCTCTGCTTTATTTTTACAATCACGGTTGATCATCAGATTCCAGCCGCCAAAGATTGATGTGGAGGTCTTTTCTTCAAAATGTGGCAGCGGGGCCAGCTCCAGAAAAGGGACTTTTGCACTGAAGCGGGCATCTTTCAAAAATTCTTCTGGAAAACTGGGCCAGCCCCGGAAAAAGGGTATGTCATTTAATAGTGCAAATTCATAGCTGCGGTTTTCATCAAAACCTGTTATCTCTTTAGGGACAATACGATCCTTGATTAGCTGCCTCATAAAACTCAGGGCTTCTTCCTGAATCGGATGCTTCAGCGCCAAGTGTTTTCCTTCCTGGAGATAGCCACCCATGCTATGGATAATTTCAACATAATTGCACATCAATCCCTCGTAGGCTTTCCCTTGAAAATTATAGAGATAGCTCTGGGGAAAATAGATTTTCAGTGCCAGCAGCTCATCCCAACTGATGCCTTTTCGTAATGTTTTTATCAATTCAGGAGAATCAGGAATTTTTTCCAGAAGGTCCCGCCGAAAAAACATAGCTCCCACATCCAGATATTGGGGCAAGCCAACCAACTGATTATTATGATAGCAGCTCTGCAGCGCCTGAGACATAATTTTGCCTGAATGAACTGGCTCAATCCAGCGGTCCAGCGGCTCAGCCCACTTGGCAAAGCGGGGCACCCAGATAAGGTCCACCGTAAAAATATCAATGCGGCTGCTGTGGCTCCGCAAAGACCGGGCTATAAGCTCCTTTCTCTCATTGGTGGTAAATTTTGAGAATGGCAAGTTAACAGGCACAACTTCAATTTTACCCTTATGCTGCCGGTTGAAATCATCTATAATCTGCTGATGTGCCGGCGAAATATGGTCCACATAGGTAAGTTTTACAAGCTTTTCATTTTGAAATACATTGGCCGGATGAGGCAAAATATACATCACAAACGTTATAATCAGCGCGGTAACAACCAAAATGAAAACGATTGTGAAGCGATTCCCAAGCGGCTCTAGTGCTTCTCGCACCATTGGATTCTTTTCTTCTTTTTTATTTACCGTCACTTCTCCGACGTTTTCCTTTCACCATAAAATACAACTTTTTCTCTTTTCTGACTATTATCAAATTGATAAGCATAATTATTAAATATATACAGATAATTGCCGATTCCTGGGCAAAAGAATCCTATTTATTGCTTTATATATATTCGGGAAAGGCAGAAAACAAAAATATTTATGGCACGGCGCTTGTCTTTATTTATACAATGAAAGAATTTGGAATAAAAGGCAATTGTCTAGTGAGGATGACTCAGAATAATTGATTACGCAAAATAACCATTCGAAGGAAAGGAAAGAGATGAAAGGAAAGAAAGGAATTGCTGTACTAATTTCTGTGACGCTGCTATCCCTTGCGTGTGGCCATAAAGCAGAGAAAAGCGAAGAAGACCAATTTGTTCGTGAGCTTTTATCAAAAATGACCCTGGAAGAGAAGGTCGGACAGATGACTCAGGTGACCATACAGGTGGTAAGCAAGCAAACCGGCAACGCGCATCAAGATCACCAACTGGACCCGGAAAAGCTGGAAGAAGCTATCTTAAAGTATCACGTAGGATCCATCCTTAATGTATGGGATAAGGCCCACACACCTGAATATTGGCATGAAATTATTGGCGCTATTGATGCAAATGTGCAGAAAACTCAGAACAAAATCCCCGTTATTTATGGCATTGATGCTATTCATGGGGCGACTTATACTGCAGGCGCCACACTATTTCCCCAGTCTATTGCCATTGCAGCTTCCCGAAATCTTGATCTGTTGCGAAAAAGCGCTGACATCACAGCTATGGAGACCAGGGCTTCCGGCATTCCCTGGAATTTTAATCCAGTTTTAGGAATGGGGCGCAATCCACTCTGGCCCCGCCTGTGGGAAACCTTTGGCGAAGACACTTATTTGGCGAAAACTATGGGCAGAATCTATGTAGAACATATGCAAGGCGAAGATGTTTCAGCCGATAACCGGGTCGCTGCCTGCGCCAAACATTATCTGGGCTACAGCGTCCCCACCACAGGTAAAGACCGCACGCCGGCTTTGATTCCGATTCGTGAGCTGAGGGAAACATTTCTGCCAACATTTGCTGCGGCTGTTGATGCCGGTGCACTGACGGTAATGGTCAATAGCAGCGAAATCAATGGCGAGCCCGTTCACGCCAGCTATTTTTATCTGACTGAGCTGCTAAAAAATGAGCTGGGTTTTGAAGGATTTATCGTCACGGACTGGAATGACATCAATAATCTCTACGAGCGGGAAAAGGTGGCCAAAGACCAGCGTGAAGCGGTCAAGATGGCCGTACTGGCAGGAAATGACATGAGTATGGTGCCCTATGATTACAGCTTTTTCATCCATTTAATCGATTTGGTAAAAAGCGGTGAAGTGCCTATGAGCCGCATTGACGATGCCGTTACCCGTATTCTAAAGGTAAAATACCGTTTGGGTCTTTTTAAAAGCGCCGTTCCCGACCCAAAACTAATTGCCCGCATCGCCACCACAGAATCTCAGAAAGTGAATCTGGAAGCAGCCCGGGATGTGATGACCCTTCTAAAAAATGAAAATAATACACTGCCGCTGAAAAAAGACAAAAAAGTGCTGGTGACAGGTCCCACAGCCAACAAGATCTCGGTTCTTAACGGCGGCTGGACTATTACCTGGCAGGGTGATCAAGAGGCACTTTACCCGCGGGAAAAATACACCGTCCTGGAAGCCATTCAGAAAAAGATCGGCAAAAAGAATGTTATTTATGCACCGGGTTCTGATTTTGATCAAAATGGCAACATAAGACAAGCTGTACAGGCAGCCAAAGACGCTGATGCCATTGTTGTCTGTCTCGGTGAAGAGCCCTACTGTGAAACACCGGGCAATATCAACGATCTGAGCCTTCCCGATGTACAGTATGAACTTTTTAAAGCACTGGCTGCCACAGGCAAACCCATTGTGATGGTTCTGATAGAAGGCCGTCCCCGCATCGTAAGACCCATCGAAGAGAAAGCCAATGCCATCCTCATGGCCTATCTGCCAGGAATGGAAGGTGCAATAGCCATAGCCGATGTGCTTTTTGGCGATGTGAACCCCAGTGGCAAACTGCCTTTCACTTATCCGCGCTTTGTCAATGACCTGATGACCTATGACCACAAAACCAGTGAAGCCACGCCACCCAATCAGTATAATCCACAATGGCCCTTTGGCTTTGGCCTCAGCTACACCACTTTTAAATACGACAATCTGCGCCTCAGTAGTGATATTCTTTCCCCAAAAACACCACTTACTATCACAGTGACCATAAAAAACAGCGGCAAGAAAGCCGGCAAAGAAAGCGTAGAGCTCTACACCCGGGATGAGGTGGCCTCCATAACCCCATCAGTTCGTAAACTCAAGGGCTTTAAAAAAATCGAGCTTCAGCCCGGCGAAAGCAAAGATGTCACATTTACACTAAACAGTGAAGATTTGAGCTTTATCAACCGAGATCTGAAACGAGTCACTGAGCCGGGAGACTTTACTGTGATGATAGGCGAATTGAGCAAAGGCTTCATCGTAAAATAATCTAAGATATGCAGAGAAAAGCGTCAGGAGTATTAATGAGCTCTAATACGAATATTGAAAAAGCGCAGAATCTCTGTACCCGAAAAAGACCTGTCGGCATATCTTACCGGCTTCAAAATCAAAAAGCTCACCAGTCCCACTCCTTGTCTGGTGTCCTATCCCCAAAGGTGAAAGCGCTTCTTCTCCGAAGCGCGATCCTTCTTTTTCTGACTATCAGCGCCCTCAATGCCTTTTTCCGCACATCAGGTCAAGAGATTCTTGATAATCAGGACAATCCCATCCTTCTCAGAGGAATCGGGCTGGGAGGCTGGCTGGTGCCAGAGGGCTATATGCTTAAATTCCCCGGCTTTGGTTCACCCAGCTCAATTCGCAATCAGATTCTCGACGTTATCAGCGACAGCGACGGCACGGCACGGCTCTGGCTGGAAAATAAATACAAGCAGTTTACCATCGAAATCTGGCAAGCCATCGCTGCATATTATGCCCAGGATACCCTCATCATCGGCTATGATTTCATCAATGAGCCGGTACTGCCGGAAGGTATCAGCAATCTTGATCTGAAAGGCCTGATGATGGATATCACCAACGCTATTCGGCAGGTGGACCAAAATCACATTGTTTTTGTGGAAGGCAATTGGTACGCCACAGACTTTGATCAGCTCACGCCGCCTTTTGATGCCAATATGGTTTATTCATTTCATAAATATTGGAATGAAACCAATGAAGGCAGTTTTGGCCAGTATGTCAATCTTCGTAAAGACTGGAATATTCCCCTCTGGCTGGGTGAAACTGGCGAAAATTCCAATGACTGGCATTTTGAGGCCTTGAGAATGTCTGAGCAGCTCAATATTGGCTGGTGCACCTGGACGCACAAAAAATTTGAAAGCATTAGTTCACCTTGGTCAGCAAACCTTCCCCAGGGATTTGATGTGCTCACCAATTACTGGAACGGTACAGGGCAAAAACCCAACGAAAACCTGGCCACAGCTCTGCTCTTTCAGTTTGCCGAAAACTTGAAAACCGAAAATTGCAGCTTCCACCCCGATATTCTCTATGCCCAGATCCATCCCGAATATGGCAATAAGCCCATTCCCTTTAAAGAGCATCTTATCCCCGGAATCATTGACGCGGTGGATTATGATATGGGTATTTATGAACAGACCTACAGCGATAATGAATACAAAAAGACCCGGTGGGATGTGGATATGCCCTGGAATCTGGGCTACAGCTATCGCAACGATGGTGTAGATATTCAGGCAAGCAACGATACCAACGGCGCTGCATTTAATGTGGGTTGGACAGAACCCGGCGAATGGCTAAACTACACTGCAGATGTGCAGATTTCTGGTATCTATCGCCTCGAATTTCGCTTCGCAGCCCCGGGTAATAACGGAAAAATTCAGCTCCTCATTAATAATCAGCCTCTGGGGGGAGAAATATCTTTGCCTTCCACCGGCGGCTGGCAAAACTGGAACACTATCAGCATTGAAAACCTCAGCCTCAGTGAAGGTGAACAAATTCTTACCCTGAGAATACTCCAAAATGGTTTTAACTTTAATCGCCTCAACTTTTCAGTCAGCAGCACGAAAATTCTCAAGCCTCTCCTCCCCACGGCCTTTATCGGTGATGCCTATCCCAATCCTTTCAATAATATCATCAAAATACCCATTGTGCTTCAGGGCAAACATCAAGTTAAAGCCTTCATCACTGACCTCTCTGGGAAAAAAATTGCCACATTAGCAAATGAAAAACGCGACAGTGGACGCTACGATTTAGAGTGGCAGGGACAAAATAATAAAGGACAGCGGATAGCATCAGGTATCTACCTCCTGAAAATCACCCTCAACAATAAAAGTGCAAGCCAAAAATTGGTGCTTTTGCAATAAGGTTAAGGTTGAGGTTACCCTGTGAAATGCGACGAAGGAGCCCATATCGCTGGGCTTTGGGAATAGAAAATGGAGAAAAGATGAATCTTAAATCAAAATTTTTTAATCAAATATCACCAGTTAAAATTCTTTGCTTGCTAATAATGACGCTTTTTTGGGCGGCGGCCTGTCCTGATGAGAAAAAACCTGCTGAAAATAAGCAATTTCTAGAGGCAGACCCCTTTGCCAGGAATGAGCTTTTAGGCCGCACGATGAATTTGGGTAACGCCTTGGAAGCGCCTGCTGAGGGAGAATGGGGCGTTACTTTGCATAGCCACTATTTCGATAGCATCGCTGCTGCCGGCTTCACTGCGGTACGGGTTCCCATTCGCTGGAGCGCCCACGCGCTTCCCGTTGCGCCACACACCATCGAGCCATCATTTCTCACCCGAGTTCAATGGGTAGTGGCTCAGTCTGAAAGAGTCGGTCTTGCTCCCATCATTGATTTTCATCATTACGTGGAAATATTCAGTGAGCCGGAAGCCCATCGGAAGCGCTTTCTGGAAATTTGGAAGCAAATTGCCACAGTATTTCAATATGGCGATACTGCTCTTTTTTATGAAGTGCTCAATGAACCCCATGATAATCTGACGGCGGAGCTTTGGAATGAGCTTTTGGCAGAAGCCATTGACACCATTCGCGCCATTGATTCGGTGCACACCCTCATCATTGGCACGGCAGAATGGGGAGGCATTGCAGCGATGAATAAGCTCAAAATTCCAGACGATGAAGACAATATAATCTTCACTTTTCACTATTATGAGCCATTTCAATTTACCCATCAGGGCGCAGGATGGAATGAAGGTTCTGAAGCGTGGCTGGGAACTACCTGGAGCGGTACACCACAGCAGCAACAAAACATCATCGCTGACCTTTCTCAAGTAAAAAACTGGGCCGCCCAACAAAATCTGCCCGTCTTTTTGGGAGAATTTGGCGCTTATCATCGGGCTCCTATGGAGAGCCGCGCATTGTGGACTCAATATGTCCGCCACACAGCAGAATCGATGAATATGAGCTGGGCTTATTGGGAATTTTGCAGTGGATTCGGGGCTTATAATGCCAATACCGAATCTTGGAGACCACAGTTGTTGCAAGCTCTAATTCCGTAAGCTTTCACAAGTTAACAGGATATAAGGGCAGAAAGAATATTTTTGAATTTATACAGAAATTTTTGACGCTTTGATGATATCTTTCTATGGCTATATATCTTCCCGAGCTTTTGAAAACACTGTGCTAAATTGAACTGTGAATAATAAATCACATGGAAAGCTGGAAACTTTCTTTACTTGAGAGGAAGCTTTCCTTAGCTTTGGTAAATTTTAGTTTTCAGCTTCTGGGGAAATTATGCTATATTTGCCGCCGACCAGGGCCTGTGGCGCAGTTGGGAGCGCGCCTGGATCGCACCCAGGAGGTCAGGGGTTCGAATCCCCTCAGGTCCACCAGAGAAAGACGGCGCAAGCTCAATAATATCAATGGTTAATTAGAATATTCTTCGCCGGTTTTGCACTTTTCATATTTTTGGAAAAATCCCCAAAGTGGACAATTCTAAAATTGTGTCATTTTAAATTTTGAGCCACTGCTGTCCTAAATAATCTAAAAAGCAAATATCAGCACATTGTTTATAATGAGTTAACAGATTAGATTCAAGAATTCTCCGTTTAATCCCCAAAATATGCCTGTATTTCATAATTCGTTTTCTTCTTAATTTGGCTTGATCCGTCAGAGGACGGACAGGTCCAAATTAAGCACCACTTCGACTCCGCT